>JAFAZL010000089.1 GCA_019239815.1 Acidobacteriota bacterium | reverse complement strand
CGGTCTGAGTTTGCAGGCGAGCTATACGTTTTCGAAATCGATCGACGACACGAGCGCGGTCCTCGGGGGGCTGCCTGCCAATGCCGGCACGATTTTGCAGACGTTGCCGCAGGATCCGCGCAATCCCGAAGTCGAGAAGGGCCCATCGACGTTTGACGTGCGCCACGTGTTTTCGCTGAGTGTGATTCAAGGATTGCCGTTCGATCGCTTCGGCTTGCTCGATCCGGTGAGCAAGAAAATTACGCGCGGCTGGCAATTTCTAAACATTACGAGCATTACGAGTGGGCCGCCATTCACGGTGTACTCGGGAATCCAACAAACGGGTGCGGGAGCCGGGGGCACCGATCGTCCCGACCTTGTGTCGATACCGCATTTTTCGACGAGCCGGCCAATTCGCGAAGACTATTTCGGCCTAGGAGCGAATAACGCTTCCTTTTTTTCGATTCCGATCAACGTGCCCGGCGGAGGCGGGCCGAACGACGGAACTTTTGGCTCGTTGGGACGCAACACATTTCGAGGGCCGGGATTCAAGCAGCTCGACATGGCGCTGATCAAAGACACGCCGTTCGGTCATCGCGGTAAAGGCGAACTCGGCATCATCGAGTTTCGCGCAGAATTCTTTAACATTTTCAATATCGTGAATTTTAGTCTGCCGGCAAACACCGTGCTCGGAACGGGTTTCGGCACGATCAGTAAAACGGCAGGGCCATCGCGGCAGATTCAGTTTTCGTTGAAACTGGTTTATTAGTTCTCTATTGACGCGGGTTCGTGCTCAGTAGCACGCCGTCATGTCGCTGGAAGTGCCACCTGCCGCGGGCACATAACACTTCAGCGTGTAGTCCTTCACCATGCGATCCGCACCGAATCGCCATCCCAGCGTGCGAATCGTGCGCTTCATGCGCTTGATCCAGCCGCGCGGTAGTCCGTCTTGGTCGCGCTGATAATACAGGGGGATCACTTCGTCGCGCAGCACGCGATAGAGGTCTTCGCCGTCGCGAGTGTCGTGGACATTCATGTTGGAATGGGTGCGGCCGGTGCCGATCGCGAAACCGTTCTGGCCGTCGTAGGCCTCGGCCCACCAGCCATCGAGAATCGATAGATTAAGCCCCCCGTTGAGAACGACTTTTTGTCCGCTCGTGCCGCTTGCTTCCAAAGGCCGCCGCGGATTGTTGAGCCAAACGTCCACGCCTTGCACGAAATGGCGCCCGACGTTGATGTCGTAGTCCTCGACGAAAACAAATTTGTCGCCGAACTGCGCATTGCGCATCATCTGCGCGATTTGCTGGAGCACGCGCTTGCCCGGCTCGTCGAGCGGATGAGCCTTGCCGGCAAAGACAAATTGCACGGGGCGCTTCGGATCATTGACCATCGAGGCAAGCCGTTCGATATCAGCGAGGATCAGGTTCGCGCGTTTGTAGGTAGCGAAGCGGCGCGCGAAGCCGATGGTCAATGCGTCAGGGCTAAGCACACTGCCTAGACGAATTCGCTCCTCTTGCGACTCTCCGCGGCGTTCCGCCTGGCGCATCGCGCGACCTCGTACGAATTCGAGCAAGCGCGCTTTGAGATTGAGATGCGTCTCCCAGAGTTCACCATCGTCAACGTCGTCGATGCCTTCCCAGATTTTCGCTTCGGAAGCGTGCTGTTGCCAGCCGGTTCCCAAGTGACGGTCGTAGAGACGCGACATCTGGGGCGCAAGCCACGACGGTACATGCACGCCGTTGGTAATGTGGCCGATCGGCACGCGATCCTCATCTTTACCGGGAGTCAAACCGCGCCACATCGCGCGCGACACTTCGCCGTGCAACGCCGACACCGCATTGGCGCGGCGGGCCACGCGCAGCGCCAGCACCGTCATGCAGAACTCTTCATCGCGATTGCCAGGGTTTTCGCGGCCAATTTCCATCAAACGATCGTGCGATAAGCCGAGGCCGTCGCGCAGTGGGCCGAGGTGTTCTTCAATCAAATCGGCGCTGAATCGGTCGTGGCCAGCGGGAACAGGCGTGTGCGTCGTGAAAACGACTTCACGGGCAATGTCGGGCAGGGCCGATTCAAAGTTGATTCCTTCTTCCTGCATGCGACTGTGAATCGCTTCAAGCACGACGAAACCACTGTGACCTTCGTTGAGGTGGAGCACGCCTGGAGTAATACCCATCGCTTTAAGCGCGCGGAATCCGCCGATACCAAGCAACAATTCTTGCCGAATACGGATGCGGCGATCTCCGCCGTAAAGTCGCGAGGTCAACTCACGGTCTTCGGGCGCGTTGCCTTCGACGTTCGAATCCAGGAGTAAAAGATCGCGACGCCCGACTTTCAAGCGCCAGACACGGGCACGAATCGACCCCGTGCGCGTGTCGATCTGCACTTGAACCGGCTCACCGTTTGTTGCGATAGCCGGCTCCATCGGGAGATGGTTGACGTCGTTCTCTGTATATTCTTCCTGTTGCCAACCTTCCGCATCGAGGTGCTGACGAAAATATCCCTGGCTGTAGAACAAACCGATGCCGACGAGCGGAATGTCGAGGTCGGAAGCGCTCTTGATATGATCGCCGGCTAAAATGCCGAGGCCACCTGAATAAATCGGAATTGATTCGTGCAGGCCGAACTCTGCGGAAAAATATGCGACGGGCCGCGGGCGCAAAACACCGGCGTGACGCGCACCCCAGGTATTGCTGTCGTCTGTCAGGTATTCGCGCTGACGGCGATACGCATAGTTGATCCGGCTGTGGAGCACGAGTTCTGCGGCGCGTTGCTCCAAAGTCGCAAGTGGAATCTCACCGAGCAGCGAAATCGGGTTGTGATTGGACTGGCGCCATCGTGCAGGATCAACATCGAGAAACAGCGCGGTTGAATCGTTGTCCCAGCTCCACCAAAGATTGCGGGCGAGCGACCAGAGCCGTTCTTGCATTGGCGCGATGAAGCGATCGAGGCTGCGCGCTTCGCTGACAACGGGCGCTACCTGCGATGCGGCTTGCATCAACATGCGCACTTCGTCTTCGCGAAAATGCCGCGCCTCGACGGTTTGGACGATCAACACGCCCTGCAAAACACCGCGATCAATCAGCGGTACGCCGAGAAATCCTTCGTAGCCGTCTTCACCGGCTTCGCGAAAATATTTGAATCGCGGGTGTTTCTTTGCATGTGTCAGCGCGAGCGGCCGCAACTGTTCCGCGACTAACCCGGTCAGACCTTCGCTGAGCGCCATGCGCAGAGTGCCAACGCATTTAGACCGGAGCCCACGAGTGGCGGCGAGGACGAGATTTGCGCGATCGGGTTCAAGCAAATAAATGGAGCAGACGTCGGTCTTGAATCGTCCGGCAATAAGGAAGGCGACGTTGCTAAGGGTTTCTGCGGGCTTGCCGCTGTCTTTTGCGAGATTCCGAATTTCCTCAAGGGTCAAAACGTGCTGCGCATCGCGCGAATTGATCGTGTGGCTCAAGCTCGACGTTCCTCACCTGTTGCGAATTTGACGACACAAATTTCGCAAAGAAATATGCTGGCATGGGTACCAACAATATTAAGGTGGCTGGACATCGAGGCAAAGTGCAAATTTCGGCAGACGCTCACTGAAAGGGATTTCGCGATTGCGCACAGCGCGCGGAGCTTCAGTCGCGCTTCTTCTTACGGGATGCGCCGGTCGACCTCTTTAATTGGCGCGTCGTTGATGCTCGCAACTCGCCGGCGCATGAATCCTTCCGGGTTGAAGTCCCATAGCTCGACGCCGTATGACCGGAACCACTGGCTCGAATCGTCGTGCCATTCGTATTCGAAGCTCACCGCGATTCGATTGTCGTTGAATGTCCACAGCGTCTTCTTGAGCCGATAGTCGAGTTCGCGAGTCCATTTGCGATAGAGGAACGCCTTGATCTGGTCGCGTCCTGAAAGAAACTCGGCGCGGTTGCGCCATTCCGAATCGATCGTGTAAGCCAGGACCACGCGCTCTGGATCGCGGGTATTCCACAAATCTTCGGCTAGTTGAACTTTTGCTGCTGCAGTTTCCGCGGTAAAAGGAGGAAGGATGGGCGTTGACATGAGGCTGAACTCCGAGTCGCGTCTTTTGAGGCCGCGACGCAAGCCCTTTCAGCCTATTGGATACTTGAATCGGACGGAGGTTGCCTGAAAGTTGATGTTGCGGCTCATCAACCGACGAATTCGTGTTCGCGACACGGCCGGACCGAACCGGATGTGTGCTTCGACGCTGCGACAGAATTACCCGGCCGCTCGATTCCCAACCAACTGAATTCCTCGAATCGCTCCAGTGGCAGCGCCACCAAGTTGCCGTCGTAATAGAGCGAGTCGCTCGAGATAGATTCAAGGGAACCATCGTCCGCAAGCGCGAACCATCCATACCCAACATCTGCAAGAAATCGCACGATCTCGCGAGCCGGGTAACCCCAAGGTACGGTTCGGACGTCCTGCACTTCTGCCAGAATCGCAGGTCGAACATTGCCGCGCAGCAACTGACGCGCGCCGTGCAAGACGCTAAGCTCCGCACCTTCGACATCGAGCTTGATGAAATCGACGCGCGGCCAGCCAATCGTCTCGAGTACGTCGTCAAGGCGGCGAACTTCCACGGTAACCCTCGAGGTTTTCGCCTCGATATTCGGAAGGCGCAAGCTGTTGCACCAGTCGTGGGTGCCTTCCACAAGAAACAAATCCGCACCGCCCGCACGATCACCCAGCGCGTACGGCTGGAAGTCTGCATTGCGGCACCGATTGATGCGCAAGTGCTGGGCGAGTCGCCGCCGCTCCCTTGGCGACGGTTCGAAAGCGATCACGCGCCCGGTTCGTCCAACGCATTTCGATGCTAGCAGCGTATACAGGCCGTGATGTGCGCCAACGTCGAGCACGGTCATACCCGGCTGCAAAAATCTTTCTACAAACGCCGCTTCCGCCGTTTCGAATCCGTCATAGATGAGTTCGCGATCCAGCGCGCTCTGCTGAGCCAACCACCATCCGCCGAAAGGCAATCGCAGCGGCACCGGCAATGACGGCGCTAGTCGCCTCACCCGATTTGCCAGCGCCACATAACGCATTCGGCTTGACTTTGCTAAAAACCACCGCGCACGAGCCGCCAGCGCGGTCATCGCGCCGGGTGCCTGCAGTTGCGCACTCAGTTTCGTCCACGGATCGCGACCGTCGCGAGGCTCCTCCTGCGGCACGAGACAAGTGGCTTTCACGGGTTGGTGCGACGCAAATAGCATCGTTCGTCGCCGTGCGTGATCCTGCGTCTCGCGAAAATCATCGTGGCCGGCCAGTTGCTTCACGCGATAGACGTGCGCGAAACCCGCGCGATAGAGCATTTTCACCAGGCACGACTCGCTCGGATAGAACGCGATGTCAGTCAAGCTCTGGTCATGCTGCGAAGGCTCATCGCGCAGCATCATCCGGAGGTCGTCGCCCGGCACGCACATGCTTTCCAGCAGCAGGCCCTTGGCCGTTAGCGTGCGCAGATGCCGGATCGCCTGCATCGGACTCTCGAGGTGATATAGCAGTCCAAAACACAACACCAGATCGAACGTGCCCAGCGCCGTGATTTCCGGACTCTCGATGTCCCCGCGTTCGAAAGAAACCTTCGGGAAACGCCTCCGCGCCTCAACCACGTTTTCGAACCGTCCGTCGAACGCGCGTGTCTCAAGCCCCAATTCTGTCAGGGTCTGCGTGAAGAACCCGACACCGCATCCCGCGTCTAGGGCATTACGCAGTCCTAGCACTGGCTTCAACGCGCTCACGGTTCGCCGAATCGTGGCGCTACGGGCCCGAATCAAATCGAGATACTGCCGCGTGTCAAACGCCGTGAGCGTCAGCGATATTGTGCTGCTCGAACCTTCGACGGCCGTATCGCGTGCGACCTCTTCCGTCTCATTGTGAAGTCGAACAGAGACACCATCGTTATTTGGGGACATGGCTGGGTAGCCTCCCTCAATAGCAAGCTCATCTCATTAGCACCAGCGTGGCGTGCTCACACGTCGCCTCACCGGATTCGGGACGCAAATCCTAGAAGCATTGCGTTGAATAGTCAAGTAATATTATTTAGGAGTTACTAATAGAAGGACGCCGGTCGCTAAGACTCGTGAGACTATCTCTCTGCCATTCCCTTTCGAACTCCCAACCGATGTCTTGCCGACCGCGTCAAATTCAGCACACCAAACCATGTCTGATAAAACCCTTTCGTGACCCGTCGGCGAGCTGCAACCCACGCCGCGTTGTAATTCCGCCGGAGGCCACTCTTCGTCAGCACATAAGTCGCATTCGAAAGCGTCGCAAACTTCCCAGCGTGCAGTCGATAGTTGTCCTGTGCCTCTTCGCCTTCCCACACGCCTTTCTCGCCTTGCGGGTGATAGCCATAATCATGATTCTGATGCACGGCGCGCACTACGCTCGATGCATCCACTACCGGCACGCCAATCGACAGCGGATACCAAAGCAGCCAGTTATCCCATCCCGGCCGTCCGATCACGAATGCCGGGACGTGACCCGCATATAAGCCACGGGAAAAAACGAAATAGTCGATCCACTGAGGCGGTCTCTGTCGATTCTCCATAACCGCCAACTTGTCGATGCGCTGATCCCAATCTTCCACCGAAAAATCGAGAGGAGCGGTCACATCGACGTCCCAGCGGCGCCCCGCCATCAGGAATCGCGTCTGACACCCCGCTACCTGCTCCACCGCATGCGAGAAGTCTGGCTTCAAAATAATGTCGCAGTTGATATGACACATTCGCTCGTGCCGCGCGGCCGCTTGTGCCTGATCGTAGATGTCCGCCAGATATTTCGTACCGTATTTATTCCTGCGTACCGTCGGAAAATGCCGCAAGCCCATCTCGGCGCACACTTCCGCGGCGCCGGCGTCATCTCCCATCAATATAATCTCGACGTCCGGGTGCAACTTCTGCCAGCTCCGAATCGCATTCCGCTGGATGATGTTGATGTGCCCCTCAAAGGGCTTTGCTGTGGTAAAAAAGGTCAGCATAATTTCGCAACAACCCTCTGGCACGCCGGTCTGCTGTGAATGCAGAATATCGCCGCACCCAGCGAGGCCCCAAGTCAGTGCGTCCGAATCACCATTAGCGGCAAATCTAGATGATCGTCGCGTTAACTACGCTCGCCTCATGAGCGGTCGCATCGATTGGCACCGCCCGCGCTAATTTACGACTGGCCGCGGCACTTTTCGTCGACCCAATCCATCGCGCTAACCGATGTGACGGCCTCTCCACCACTAAGTAAAAGATGTATGCGCCCACCAGGCTGCTCAAAATCACCGCGAACCAATTCAATCGCGGTCCGATGGTTAGTCCTTTCAGCCAATAAGCCCGTGGCCAATACCAAAGCCCCGCCGCCTGCGCATGCACCAGATATAGTGAGTAGCTCCACAATCCCGCCCAAGCCAAGACGCGCGATGGTGAGTGAGTTTTGCTCCAAGCGATTTCATTCTTCACCCAAAAATATGCAATCACCCCAAACCACGCCATCGTCTGAGTCAACGGCAGATGGGCCTTGAAATGCAGCATCTCGGAGGTCCACGAGGCGAACCACACGCCAAACCTCCACATCCAGATTCGCCACTGCTCACCGATTGCCAACGCCGGCAACGCATCGACTTCTTCCGCCAGCAAACATCCGAGCAGCCACACTGGCAGTAAGATAGCCGCTGTTCCCAGTGGACCGAAGTCATGCCATGACAAAGCCCGCACATGTGTAGCGGCAACCGCCACGCTCACGACGAACGCCACTGGAATCACGCGCTGCCAACTCACAGCACGCCGCAGCCGCCGGAGCAGTGGATACACCGCGTAATAAATCTCCTCGCACAGCAAACTCCACAGCGGCGATTGCCACAAAATCGAATGCTCGCCCCAAAACACAAACTGCTGTCCGACCGAGCGATAAATGCCGACGGCCGCAGCCACAGGAATGAGTATTCGCGTGTACCGCCGCAGGTAGTAGCGGCCGACCTGCATCTGGCGATCGCCGCGATATGGCAGGTGAATGCAGAATCCCGAAATCACAAAAAATACGATAACCGCGGGCGTGCCGAACACAATCGACTGCCACGCGTGCACTAGAAATCTCCCGAGCGGCGTCGCCTCATTGACGCCGGCAAACAGTGGGAATGTCTCGAAGTGCCCGATCGTCACCCACAGCGCCAACACAAACCGCAGCGCATCCAGGACGGCGTAACGCCGCTGGCTCAGTTCGGGTTTTTCGAGTGCCTGCATCACGAAAGCGCGGCATGAAAAGCTGGCTGCACCGGCTGGCTTGTGTGCACGTTGCGAATTCTTGAAAGCAGCGACTCCGCCGCAACCTTGGTATCTTCTGCTCGCACACGAAGGATGCAATGTGCGTGATTTTGCGCACAGCCGTTCTCGCAAGGCTCCGTAGCCGCCTCCGGCTGGAGCACGACGTGATCGGGCGACCACGGTCCAAACCTCACGGGCGAATTTTCATGATTCGCATCGGCATTCCTCGGATGGCACGAAACCTCGACAACCCCGCTACCTGCCGCCACCGCCAGATGCATCGGCCCCGAATCATTCGCAACCGTCACCGCGGCGTGCTTCAACAACGCGCCCGTCTGCCGAAGGCTCAGGCTCCCGCAAAAATGGATCGACCCGGGGACAGAATCCTTCAGACGCTCGCCAAACTGGTTGTCTTCCGCGCCTCCAACAACTACGATCCTTGCGCCATACTTCGCTTCAAGATATCGCCCCACCTCGACAAAGCGCGCCAGCGGCCACCTTCGCCGTCGATGTGCTGCCCCGACTCCGAATGCGACGATCAAGCTTTCCGGCGAAACTCCATTCAATTCCAACATTCGCCGCGTCGTTTCGCGATCTTCCTCGGATAGCCACAGCTCTAGGTGTTTTTCGCGAACCGACCCGCCCGCGAACCGCAGCAACGCCAGATTCCGCTCGACCTCATGTTTCGGCGGCGCATCCTGCATCGCACCCGTCAGCAGCAGATCGAAATCTCGATTCGATTCTCTCTTCACGAGTGAAACCGATTCCGAATACGCAATGCGCTGCCTCGACCCACTGAAGTTCGCGAGGTATGTGGAGTGATAAAGATCCGCATCCCACCGCGGAATCAATGCTAGGTCAAACCGGCTCGGTCGCAGGTTCGCCCGCGCAAAACGCAGCGCCTCCAAGATTCGTCCTAAGTTGACCGTCGCTCCACAAAAAGCCAGGTCCACGCTCAGCACGCGATTCACATATGGACACAATTCAACGAGATTGGTCAGCTTGGGATCAACCACCAATGTGATTTGCGCTTGCGGGCTCGTCCGTCGCAGTTCCCGTAAAAATGGACTCATCAAGACGAGGTCACCGATGCTGTCCTGGCGAATGACGAGGATATTCTTCGCGTCCCGCAGGGATGGCGAAGGATTCGGTTCATGGCTGCGGTTGCCGCCACCGCTCCGAGCGTATGCCTTCGAATAGATTCTGGTCATTCGCGGCGATATCAGCGTTCTCGTCGCTGCTGCGGCTGTTCTCCGAGCGAGCCGAACCGGCCCCCGAAAGGATGCGCTGACAAGCGACGACGGGAAGCTCCGATTCGAAATCAGCCTGGGAAAATCGACACGCTTGCTGCCTTTGCGAATCGCATACGCACAGTCCGAAACCAACGTCGGCTTTTCGATCTTGTCTCGAAAGAACTCGTCGACCGCCCTCATCGCACCTGGGCACGACGGCGCCGCATAGTCGTCGAACAACATAATTCCGCCGACATCCATCCGCGGGTATACGAATTCGCACGCTTCTCGAACGCTTTGATACAAGTCGGCATCGATGTGAGCAAAACAAAAATGGCTTTGGCTCACATCCCGCAGCATTTCCGAAAATAGCCCAGGGTGCAGCCGAAATGGAAATTTCGGAACAACGCGATTCAGACTCTCCGTAACAGCGCTCACGCTGGTGTCCGAAAAATCGAATTCTTCGTGAGTATCGAGATCCATTGTCGGAGGCATGCCTCCGAACGTGTCGAACAGATGGACGGTGCGTTCGAGCCTGGCCCGCCTCAATATCCAGCCGATCGCCGCCGCGCTACCTCCTCGATACACACCCATCTCGATCACTTCGCCGTCGCTTTTCGAGGCGGCCAGCCTAGTGAGTTCCAACACAGCCAAGATGCGTCGCGGATCGAGAAGTGAATTCAGCCGGCTCTGTTCAAGCGCCTTCAGACACTTCGCTAATTCCGGCGAATAGCGCACACAAAAAGCGCTGATCTCGTTCGAGTGCGTCTTTTGTGCTGCGTTCAATTTGCTTCCTTCCGCCCGCAGAGCCAAAAGCTGTACATTGCATCAGGCCCGTCGTCGCTCGCGATCACTCTGCAATCATTCTGTTCGAGCCCGTTCCTGATGATTTCTGGCGTCGGCGTCCACTTGTGATCGCCCCCCACAAACGGCGAGCCGACCTCCCACAGGCCGCAATCGGGATGCGGTAAATACAAAAACACGACGCCCCCGCGCTTTAGCTTCGAAATCCAATCGCGCAGCTTGTTTTCCCAATCGGCGTTGTGTTCAAGGCAGTGTGAACTGAAAACAAAGTCTTGGCTGCCGGCCGGGATCTCCTCGATTTTTTTTGCTGCTCCGGGGCCTCTCCAGACGTCGACGGGCGCCGCTCCCGGCAACGGCCACAATCCTGCTCCAACATCAATGCCTTCACCCCTGCAATATTTCAGGGCTTCGCGAAATATCGCGTGGCACGCACCGCCCACCGTCAAATAGTCTGGATAAAATTTGCCTTTGTACTGCCAGCCTCCCGGTTTTCGAGTCACGCCTGGCTGCGCGAGCCATGTCCGATAAACACGAAACAAGTCTGGCGAATCGGGCAAGACTTCCAGTGACTCGCCTCTCGTCTCGCCCATGTAGCTTCTGAACCTCGAAAGGTAACCCGAGGACCTTCGTTTCTCTCGCGGATTTCGGCCGCCGGTATTCATCTCATCAGCCACGAACGACACGTTTCAATAGCGAATGCGCTGGCTTTGGTATTTGCCCTTTGACCTGCCGGCTGAACTCGCCAAACCACCACTGCATCTCAAGTTTGAACTCTTGATATCTTGCCTCCGCTGGGGGAGCCTCACTCCGCTCATCGGCCCACGGCTCCTGCGTCCGCTTCACCGATATCGCACCGGTCACGTAGTTGTGATGTTCCGCCGTCGTCCGGTGCCAGGCCCAATACTCATCGATCGTCTCGACGTTCCAAGCCACATCGACTAGACCGCGCTCGAACCATGGGCAATCCGCAAATAGCTTGTCGAGTTCCGCCATCGAAACGGCTCGCCCATTCCACTGCGGAAATGTCATCCCCATTTCCGCTTCGCAAATATCGAATGTCATTAGGAGCAACCCGCCGGGTCGCACGACGCGCGCAGCTTCCTTGAGCGCCTTCGCTTTGTCCGGCACATGCTCCAGGATCGACACGCTTTGATACACGTCGAAGCTCGCCGTTGGCAGCGCTAATGTCTGCGTATCGAGAATCTTCAAAGTGGGCCTTACGCCCAGACTTCGCTGCGCGCTTTTCCATAATCCCCAGTAGCTGGATGTCACGTCCGAAACCGTCACGTCGAAGCCCTTTTCCGCAAGCAACCAGGGATAAGCACTCCTCTCGCTTCCGATGTCCAGGATACGTAGCGATCGCGGTGCGTCTTCGAGCTGAAACCACAGCCACGGATATTCCCAGACCCTGCTGTACGACTTGTATTCCGCGAGCCCACCGCGTCGCGCGACGTCGTTCAGCTCGTCCATGAAATTCGCCCAACGCTGGTTGGAGATTTCAGAAAACTTTGCGAGAAGCTTTTTCATCGAGCGGCGACTTCCTCCTCCAACGTTCCTTAAACTTGTTTCTCGGCGGAAAACGGCACCGGAAAATTCAACACCCCATTCCAGCGGTCGTCGGGATGCTGATGGCTCTCGGTTTCGACGCACAACTCCGGAACGCATTCGCACATGTCCGTCAGGTCCGATTGCTCCCAGAAGCTGACGGACCAGCTATAAAGTCCGGGCCTCAGCGGAAGCATCGGAAACGCATGGCGAAGTTCGTGCCGTCCAGCATCGAGCTTTAAGCCGTCGATCGCGCGGCCCCAAACGATTTCTCGATTGTGGTTGTAAAGCGCCACGCCGTGGTGACCGTGACGAATTGGAGTTTCGACCTGCAATGCAAACTTGACCGTAACTGGCCCGAACGATTCCAATTTGTGACGGTTATCAGGCGATGCGCCTTCGATTTCCCAACCGACAAAATGCGCAACCGTTTCCATCTTCGCGCTGATTGCCTCGTCCCGGCGCTCTCCGCTCGACATCGCCGATTCATACGCGCTTACCACCTCGTGCGCCGGCCCGATCATTAGAATCGTCCCGCCATCTACCCACACGACGCGGTCGCACAATCTCCGCATCTGGTTCATCTGGTGCGATACTAGGACGACAGTCCGCCCCGCCCGCGCCACATCCCCCATCTTCCCGAGGCATTTCTTCTGAAAATTGATGTCGCCGACAGCCAGCACTTCGTCCACCAACAGAATTTCCGGTTCGAGATGCGCCGCGACAGCAAACGCCAGCCGCACATACATTCCACTGGAATAATGTTTTACCGGCGTATCGATAAATTTCTCAATCTCGGCAAACGCGACGATTTCGTCGAGTTTGCGATCGATCTCGCGCTTCTTCATCCCAAGCAGCGACCCACTGAAATACGTATTCTCGCGTCCCGTCAGTTCGCCGTGGAAACCAGTTCCAACCTCAAGCAAACTACGCACGTGCCCGCGAATCTCGGCGTGGCCCGTCGTCGGGCGCGTGATCCGCGACAATATCTTCAGCAGCGTCGTCTTCCCTGCGCCGTTCCGCCCAATCAGTCCCAGGACTTCGCCTTCTTTCACCTCAAGCGAAACATCCTTCAACGCCCAAAAGGCCTCCTGCTTCGAACGCCGCATTGCCGCCACCGGGTTCCGGGCAAACCGCATGATCGAGTCGCGCAGCATCCCGCGCGATTCCACCATCCCGCGCGAATACCGCTTCCCCAACCCTTCAGCCGCAATCACCGCCGTCGCCATTCGACTTTGTCCGTTTCTTCGGTTACTTTCACTGCTTCGCGTCTTAAACCCTATCTGCGACCGTTCCCTCGACTCTTTGAAAGAAAATTAGCCCGGCAACCACCAATGCGGCGACGACCATGGCCGAAACCGCCATTTGGGCTCCTGGCGGCTTCCCCACACCCGTGAGCGCCCAGCGAAATCCATCAATGACACCTGCCATCGGATTTAATCCGTACAGCCAGCGCCATCGTTCAGGTACCAGCGAACTCGGATATGCCACCGGAGAAGCAAGCATCCAGAACTGCACGATGAAGGGGATGATCGAGGCGACGTCGCGATACAACGCGTTCAGCGCCGAGGTCCAAAGCCCGACTCCAAGCGCGGTTGCAACCGCGAGCAACAAAAACACAGGCAGCAGCGCTACCGTTGCCGCGGGATGAATACCAAAGCTCAAAGTCAAAACAATCATCACAACAAATCCGATCACGAAGTCGAGAAGGCCTGAGCAGACCGCAGCCAGCGGCAACACGAGCCGCGGAAAATACACTTTGGTGATGACTTGCTGATTGGCGACGACTATCGTCGTGCAGTTTTGCAGTGCTTGCGCGAAGTACGTCCACGGCACCAGCGCCGCAAAATAAAAAACCGGATACGGAAGCCCCTCGGAAGGCAGCTTCGCCAGCCGACCGAAGAAAATTGTGAAGACACCCATCGTCATCAGTGGTTGGAGGATCACCCACGCGACGCCGATGACTGTTTGTTTGTATCGAACTTTCAGGTCGCGCCAGACGAAGAAATAGAGCAGCTCGCGATATTCCCACAGCTCACCCAGCCGCAGTTCGAGCAAGCCGCGCGGCGATTCGATGCGAATGATCGCCGGCATGTGTGCCGGCATCGGAGTCGCTTCCGCGACCGCTTTCGCCGCCGCGAGAGTACCACCGGCCGAAGATGGTGGTGTAGTAATGGTCGCCATCAAAATTTCAGACGCGCTTCGCCCCGTGCACAGGATCCGAGTGCAAGAAATTCAAGTGAGCTGGAACTCTCAAACCAGCCTATCAAACTCACAGAAAATGCAACTGGCGGCGAGCAATCATGTTTCCTGCAATGCGCGGCCTCGTACTACTCGCGAATGGAGCTTTCCGTACCCAATCCGCAACAAATAGGGCGAGCCCCAGATTGCTGCCCGCTATTTCCCATTCATCTGCTCGATGTCCCGCTGCTCGATCTGTTGCATCAGGTTCGACCTGTGAAACAAGTAGCCCTGCGCCTTCGCCACAATCTCTCGCGGCACAACCGCGAATTGGTTGTGAATCATCGCGCTCCAAACAATCGGTCCGCGCGCTGGAACGAGATGCGTTCCCCATTGAAAAATGAACCCCAGATTCCACACGATGAGCAACGCAGCCAGCGCTCCGAGTGTCGCTATCGATGCTCGTTGCGACGAGAAGAATCGCGAAGCGCGATCGAAGAACACACTCAGCCCAATGACGAAGATCGGAGTCAGCGAAACGAAGAAGCGGTTTCCGTACGAGGAAATTCCAGCCCAGTCGGGATAGCATGCGATAAAGAAATAAAACGCAAGCATCGCCGCCAAAATCGCGGCTCCGACGCGGGGCTTGCGCAGCGCGAAGATCACGACGCCGATACACGCCATTGCAATGACCGGAGTCCAAACGAACAATCCATGTTCGGAGGAGAACAGGACGGCAAAAAAGTACGGCGAGCGCCAAGCCCAATCTCTGAGCGAGAAGTACCCCGACTCAAAAGGATTTCCATAGACGATGTAGCGCGAGACAAATGTGGGCAGTAGGCAAGCAATCATCACCACAGTAAAGAGCGCATGGTTGATCGCGAGTTGAACAACACTCGGCTGACTCTTGCCTTCAGGCAATTGTTTGCGACGCAAGAATGCGAAATAGTGCGGCAAGGCTTCAACTACAAGCACCATGAGCACCATCGCGTTCGGATAGTAGACGTTGAGCATCAGGCCCGCGATCGCGGCAAGCAGCATCCACTGCCCCGTGCTGCGAGCATCGCGCGTGTCATGCCAATACCAGAGGAACAAAGCGACAACGAACGCCGAATGCGCGTGTGACCAAGATGGATTGAAGTACATGTATACAGGCAGGGAACTCGCCCACCAAATCGCTACGGTCGCGAGAAATGCCCAACGTTGGCCGACATATTTCGCCGCGATCCGCATCGCGAGCAACAGACCTAGAAATCCGTATACCGCGGTCCCCAGAGCCATCGTAAAGCGATAGGGAGTCGAGAATCCGTCCGCAGCTACGCTCGATCCAAGCGCGCGAGCGAGAAGCACGCCGGCATGCGCCACAATCAAAAACGGCGCCCATAAAATTGCCGGCCCAACGGTGAAATGATTCTCGAGATGATTCGTTGCGGTTCGAAAAATCGACTTAGGATTGCCGCTTTCATCGAGGCGTGCATCGCGAAAGCTGGCGTTTGCCGCGTTATAGTCCGGAGCAAAATCCAAATTGTGTTGAATCAGCGCAGCCCGTGCAAATGCGTAATATCCAACGCCATCCCCACGCACCCAAGGGTTCACCAGGACAAGCGAAAACAAAAATAAACCCAATAGCCATCGTTCAGCCTGTCTAGCTGAGCCAGCGGTCGAAACAGCCCGACTCGCGGTCGAATGAGCCGCAGCGCTGTCGCATGCGAAAGTTTCTTCTCGATGTACCGACGGTTGTAGCTCCGCGTAGAGTTCGCTCGGCTCGGGTCGAGGCGGTGTTGTGATTGCTGGCTCAGCCACGGAAGTATCCGCGCTCCGTTAGACCGCGGAGTTTGCTGCCGCTCGCGGTTGGATGGTGGGTTCAGCCTTCTGCTGGAAGAAGGCGGCGACGCGGTCGATGATTTCGTTCAGGGTAGTGCGCGGACGAAAGCCGGTCAACGCTTCGAGCTTATCGACGCAGGGAACGCGGCGCATCATGTCTTCGAAGCCAGGTTCATAGGCTTTGTCATAAGGGATGTACTCGATCGAGGAGCGGCTCGAAGTTCGCTGCTTCACAAGCTGGGCAAGCCCTTCAATCGTCACCTCTTCCGTGTTGCCGATGTTCACGACCTCGCCGATCGATTTCTGTGTATCGATCAAACGGAGCAACGCCTCGACCGTGTCTTGAACATCGCAAAAACAGCGCGACTGCTTCCCGTCACCGTAAACCTGGATCGGCTCGTTATCGAGCGCGGCCTTGACGAAATTCGGAAGCACCATGCCGTAACGCCCAGTCTGCCGCGGCCCAACCGTGTTGAAGAATCGAACCACGATCACAGGCAGGTGCTTTTCCTTCCAATACGACAGCGCGAGAAACTCGTCGAGCGCCTTCGAAGCCGCATAGCTCCAGCGCCCTTTTGTCGTTGGCCCAAGAACGAGGTCGGCGTCTTCGCGAAACGGCACGTTCGTGTTTTTGCCGTAGACCTCGGAAGTCGAAGCCGTCAGTACAAGCTTCTTCTTCTTGGCGGCGGCTTCGAGAATCATCTGCGTGCCATTGACGTTGGTCTCGATCGTGCGGACTGGACTCTCAACGATCAGTTTCACGCCGACTGCCGCAGCGAGATGAATCACCGCATCGGCATCGTCAACCAGTTCAGCCACCAGCTGGCGATTCTCGATGTTGTCGAGGTGATATTGCATCCGGTCAAAGGACTTCAGATGTCGGATGTTGTCCATGCTGCCGGTGGAAAGATTGTCGAGCAGCACGACGTTGTCGCCGCGGTCAAGCAACCGCTCCGCGAGATGAGAGCCGATAAAGCCGGCACCGCCGGTAATCAGAAATCGCAAAAATCCTCCAGACGGGGACGCGATGAAGTTACATCGAAACCATTCCAGCTCTACCCGAGATTCGTGAAAAGCTCAGAGCTGCTGTATATCGTCGTCTCGCTCGCGATGGCTGTGATGACCGCCGTGCGCGGCTGCAGCGGCAAACGCTGCCTCGGGCTCACCGTCATCCGAAGGCGAATCCGACGCGGAATCCTGCGGCCCGTAGCCATACGAATAAGGATAGTAGCGATACGAATAGTAGTAGTCGGGCGCGTTCGAATCGACGGCGTTGAGAACGACGCCAAGCAAACGGCAGTTCACGCTCATGAGCAGATCGCGCGTGCGCGAGAAGGCTTCCTTGGGAGTCTCGCCGCTGCGAACGACCATTAGCACACCATCGGCCTT
>JAFAZL010000378.1 GCA_019239815.1 Acidobacteriota bacterium | reverse complement strand
TGACCGTCACATCGGACCCGTGCAACGTCACGATAAACGGAATTCTCAGATGTCTTGCCAACGGCAATGCGGATCGTCCCCCGCTTGCGAAATGTGCGTGAATGAGCTGCGCGCCGACGTCACCTGCGCGCCGATGAAATACCGGCGCAACGCCGGTGCGCCGATACAGCTTCTGCCGAAAGTCAGCGATTCGAGAAACGGAATTCGTTAGCAAAATTGAATCTGCCGGCAACGGCAGAGAAGGCGATACACGGCCAAGCCCCACGAAACGGGGCGCGAAGCCTGTCAGGGAATTCGTCTGGGCGGAAATGAACGTCTCAGAAAGCGGGAGGAGCGTTTCTTTGAAGATCAGGACAGTCGGCTTTTTGAGCGAGTCGCTTTTCACGCAGCCTCTGCAACTCGCTTTTCGGCTCGAACGAGGACGTCATCGTAGAGCGCTTCCAGCTTCGCCGTCTGTTTCACAACATCGAAATTTTCTCGAACCCAGCGCATTCCCAATGCTCGGGAATTTGTCCAAAAATCCAGATCGCTCAAATATCGCGACAAGTTCGCGGCCAGTTGGGTCTCATCGCGCTCGTCGGCCAGGAGCCCTGTCTGGCCGTCGAGCATCGTTTCGGGAATTCCCCCGTGCCGATACGCGACGACGGGAACGCCCATTGCTTGCGCTTCCGTGAACACGTTTCCAAACGCCTCGCTCATCCCGTCGGGTAAAGTCAAACTCGGTCCGCAAAAAACGCGCGCGCGCTCCAGCCATGTCCGCACCACGCTCCAAGGTTGCTCACCCAGAAATTGACACGGAACTTGCAGCGAAGAAGCGAGTCGCTCCAATTCCGGACGCAACGTTCCATCTCCAATCACTACGAGATGCGCGTCAGGATTGGTTTTCCGCACGATGTGCATCGCACGAACCAGATGGTCAGCTCCCTTGTAGGCAACCAACCGTCCCACGTAGAGGACGAGATTCTTGTCTTTCTCAGTCGGAGACTCAGACGGACTAAACCGCTTCATGTCGATTCCCGTGTAATGAACTCGCGTCTTGGGTGCCGGAAATCCGGCCTTCAAAGCCTTGTCGCGAATAAAATTCGAGACGCACAAAAACATCGACGCTCGTTCCCACAATCGCTGCCGCCACAAGAGATAAGGCAGCTGAAACGCTTTCTTTCGCAACTCGGTATCGCTCATCATTTCTGCGCCGCCGCGCAGATGAAACACAAATGGAATCTGGAGCGCTTCGGATATCGATATGGCTGATGATGCTGCCTCGGCGAAATGCGCGTGCATCAATTTGGCGCCTGTCTGCTTGAGCCTTGCGTGATATCCCGGCGCAACTCCTGTCCAACGATAGCTTTCACGTCGCACGCGCGACTTCAACGTGCGATCCGGAGTCAGGAGAATCGGTTCCTGTTTCAGCGCGAAGTTTTTCTCCGCAGGAATCAAGCCGGCGTATCGCGGCTCAAATCGCTGCAAGGCATCGACTTGGATCGGAATGAACGTCTGCGTCGAAGGGAGCATTCGTTCCGCAAAAATCAACACGCGATTCACGCGCTCACCTCGAACAACTGCAAATAGGCGCGTCGAGCAGCGTCAACGTGATATTTCGCTTGCACTTGGCTATAGGCAGCCTGAGCGAATTGATCTCGCAGATTCGGATTTTCCACCAGTTGCAGTAACTTTGCTCGAAGATCGCGAACATTCCCAGTCTCAAAAAGCATCGCCGCTCGGCCGTCGCCGGTGATTTCACGGTGCACGGCGAGATCGCTGAACACACAAGGCAATCCCTGCGACATCGCTTCGAGTGCGACCATCGGCAGACCTTCCGGTCCATTCGACGGCATTACAAAAATGTCTGCGCCATTGTAATAGGGAGTCGGATCGCTCTGGAAGCCAACGAATTCCACGTTCATTCCTGCCGCGAGTTCTTCGAGCGTCGAGCGATACCCGCCATCACCGACGACCGTGAGTTTCGCGGGAATGCCGCGCAGCGCTTCCAGCAACAAATAGAGTCCCTTGTAACGCTCGAGGCGGCCGACGTAGAGCAAATTCAATTGAGCGCCGGACTCTTTGGATCGGCTTCTAAACTCAGGCTGGTTCGGCACCCAATTGGGGATCACCGTGACGCGGCGCTCGCCGAACACCGGCCGCCACATCGCGCCAACCGATTCCGAGACGCACACCAATCTCGAAGACATTCCGGAAATCCACCGCGACAACAATCGCGGCGCAGACTTGAAAGGCTGCTTGTACCAGGTGTAGAGATCCGTCTCGAACGGACCATGCCTCGTGTACACCGTTTCGCAACCAAGCAGCCGAGCGGGGATGACCAGCACGGATTCCAAGAAACCATTGAGTTGGATCGCGTCGATGCGGTGACGCAGGATCATCCACGGCAACACAAGAAGCGCCACAGCGAAACGCAGAATGCGGGCGCGTGCAAAAAGAGGCAGCCGCACAACTCGAACTCCCTGGCGCTCAAATCGCTCAGCCAGTTCTTCGAGCACACACATGGCGTACAGGTCGACGTTCGTCTGGAGAATGCGCGCGAGCGCTTCCAGGTAGGCTTCGACCCCGCCCATGGATGCGCCCAGGTCGACCAGCAGGATTCTTTTTTTTCTTGTCACAGGAAAACGGGCTGGTGAGCTCTAGTGAAGAACGAAGATTGCCGCGCTGGACGTGGAAGAAACAATGCTGGATGAGCTCATCGCAGTGTTTTTCATCCAACTGAACGGCACATAGACGATATCGCCCTGCTGCAAAGGAATGTCAGGCTGCTTGCCCTTCTGAATCGCGGCCAGTTGGACAGGTATTTCCTTTTGCTGTCCGTCGGGGCCCTTGCGAATTAATCTTAAATTGTTTTTTGAGGTCTTGTTTGTCGATCCAGCCATCGCGACGAGCTGCAACATCGTGAGCTTCGAGTCGTTCGTTGCGATAGCGTAGCCGCCTGGCCGTCCCACGTCGCCCATGATGTATACGATGGGAGCGCGCGGGATGATCACCATGTCGCCAGGGTTGACCAGCACTGCAGTTTGCACCGCTTGATCCGCATTGTTGGAGAGGTAATAGTCGACCTTCTGATTCGGGTCGTTGTGACGCTGAATGGTTATCTTGCGATCTGCGTCCTCGGCCAATCCGCCCGCCATGGCGATTACCTTGAGCACCGTTTGCGGGGTCGTAATCTGATACGGGCCAGGATTCTTCACCTCGCCAAGCACAGAGACGTCTTGCGTCACGTAGTCCTTGATCCGCACGCTCACTTGGGGCGCTTTCATGATCTGGTGACTGATCAAGGCGTCCTCGATCGTCTTTGCCGCGGCCGCCGGAGTTTGTCCGGCGACATTCACGTCACCAATCAATTGCAGTCGGATCGTCCCCGCGTCGCTGACGCGAACGTCTTGAGTCATCTCGGGAGTGTCGAACACAGACACCCCGACAAGATCACCCGGACCAATGAGCAGACTTTCCGTGGTGGTCTGACTGAAACACGGCGCAGTGAAGGAAATGCAAAGAGCGAACAACGCGAGAAGTAACTTACGCACTGGCAGCTCCATAGTACTTGCAGTTGTTGTATCCGTAGTAGTCGAAGTAAGTCCTCGAAGAAGGCTCCACGCAGTTGAGTACCAGTGCGATCTTGCGGCTGCCTTGAGCCTGCAGAATCGAATAGGTGCGTTCCAGCGACTGACGCTCGGTCATGCGGTGACGCGCAACGACCAGAGCCAGGTCGGCGTAGGTGCTTAGAATTACCGAATCGGTCACTGGGAGTACAGGCGCACCGTCGACTACTACAAAATCGTAGTCGTGCCGCCACTGGTCGACGAGCCTCGCCATGCGCTCTGACGCGAGTAACTCCGATGGATAGCGGGACATCGGGCCTGCAGTCATGACGTCTAGCCCGCGCATCACCGAAGCGACAGGCAAACGCGCCGTGCCGATGTGGTCCACATCGCTACCGAGCACGGAAGTCAGCCCGGTGGACGTCGGCAAATTGAATCGTTGATGCAACGTCGGTGTTCGGAGGTCGCCATCGACGAGCAGCACGCGCTTGTTTTGTTGCGCCAAAAGGACGGCGAGATTCGAGCTCAGCTTGCTCTTTCCTTCGCCGGGCACGGAGCTGGTCACAAGAATAACTTGAGGAGGTCGAGTAACGCTCTCGCGCATGATCGAAGTGCGAAGTGAGCGAACCGCTTCCGTGTATGCAGTCGTTGAAACAATTCCAGGCGCCAAAGGTTCCTTCATCAATCCTTGCTCTCTGTCGCGCGGAAGTACTGCGTATGGCGCTTCACCAATGTATGCCTCGAGAGCCGGAAGGTCTTGAATCTTGGTGTCGGTAGAATCGCGTACCAATGCGCCACACACTCCGAGGAACAGTCCTCCGAAGACTGAGGCGACCAAGTAGAGGAAAACGTTTGGCTTTGCAGGACGCGACGACGGCCGTGCCGGATCGACAAGCGTGATGTTGCTCGACCGCAAGCCGGCGAGTACGTCCGCCTCTTTCAACTTGGCCAATAGATTCTGATACAAGGTTCGGCTCTGCTGTGCCTCTTGCCGAGCCATTTCGTATTCAATCGCTTTGCTGTTCAGCGCGTTGGCTTGCTGCTTTTCGTCGTTGAACTCGGTTTGCGCGTTGCTTTCTACGCTCTGCGCGATTTTGTAGTCATTCTTTGCTCGGTTGGCGATGCGGGCAGATTCGTCTTTAATCGACTTTTGAATTCCTTGAAGATTGGCCGTGGCTTCGGCGAGCTTCGGATATCCAGGACCAAATTTAGCGGACATCGTGTCCACTTGCGCTTGCGCAGCAGCCTCTTGCTGCCGTAGGTTTTGAATTAGCGACAACGAATTCGCCATCCCAGGCGAAGCTGCCGCCATAGTTAGACCAGACAAACCAGAAATCAATTCGGCATCACCGCTCTTTACCGCCTCATAAAGCGCGCCCTTCATGATGCGCGATGACTGTGCTTGGGCTAACTGCGACGTGGATTGTTGGAGTCGATCGAGTACCGGCGTGTAAACCTGGTCGCGGCCTTGGTTGTCAACTTGGCCCACCGAGAAAACTCCAGAGTCGTGTTGCAACTCAACGACCTTCGCCTGCAGGTCTTCGCTCTGCTTGCGCAAATCGCCGAGTTGAGTGCTGAGCCAGCCGGAAACCGCCTGCGTCGCATTGTGGCGCGTTTCAAAGTTGTACTCGATCAGTCCCTGAACGAGCGCATTGACTGCTTGCGCGGCCACTTTCGGATCGGGATTGAGGTAGCTGACCTCGATAAGTCGCGTGCCGGAAATGGGCTTCACCTGCAGCCGCGATCCGAACTTGCTGACCAATCGTGACCTTCGTCCTGGCGAATCCTCCATCGATGCATTCGAAGGGTCCTTCGTTCCCGTGGGCGCTACAAGGCCCATGGCCCACCCAATCGGACTCCACTTCGGCTTGAAGTCGCTGTTCTGTTCCAGATTCAGTTGCTTGATGACCTGAAGCGCGAGCGAATCCGATTGCAAAACCTGTGCTTGCGTCTGCAGGGTAATGTTCGCGTCCAACGCGTCCGCATCGCCTGCGGCCCCGTTTGAGTTCGCCAAACCGAGTCCATCTGCGGATTCCTTTTGCACCTGGATTTGGCTCGTCGCTTTGTACAGCCGCGTTGTCGTGGTGCAATATGCAACCGCGGCAGCCAGGCACAGAACCACAGCTGCAAGAATGACAACGCGTTGCCGCGAGCACACTCCCCACAAATCCTGGATCGTGAGTTCTTTCTCCACCGGAAGTGCAGGCATCATGCGCGGTGACACCTGCGCAAGGGGCGCCGGGCGCAGCACAATTTCTCTTGGCGCGTTCAATGAATTCACTTTCTCACCTCTTTCACAACCTCTCCGACTGCTCTCCCGTTGTCGGGTCTCAGCGATCTATTAGCGGGCGAGGACGTCCGCTGACGCTGAGTCGTCCGCTTCTCGAGACGCAAAACGCTTGAGTCCCGTGATAATTTCGGGTTCGCGCAGCTCGGCCGCGAATCTTTCATCGCGAACGTAGCGCAAGAATTTTTCCACCAACATTCGGCGCGCGCGCTGCCGCACCACGATCGCGCCAAAAACCAGATTTCCGATCAAGTAGCGGCGCCACATTCGGCGCGGCTCCAGGCAGAGCCGGTAGAGCCACTCCAATCCTGTGCGTTGCATCCACACCGGCGCTCGCCCTACGAGCCCGGCCACCATCTCGAAAGTCCCGCCGACGCCCATCAGCACGGGCACGGACAGATGCATTCCGTGATCGTAAATCCAATATTCCTGTTTTGGCGCGCCCAATGCAACAAACAGCATGTCTGGTTTGGCAGCGCGAATCGCTCGCGCCGTTTCGTCCAAGCCCTTTCGAGTCTTCTCAAAGCCAACGGGGGGACAGTAGGTCGTTACACGCAATGCGGGCCAGCGCTGTTTTAAAGTTTCAGCTGTTAGATTCGCAGCGTTCGGGCGCCCTCCCAACAGGAATACGTTGAGTCCGTGCTTGGCGGCGAGTCCGCAAAGCGATTGAAACATGTCCACGCCGGTCACTCGCTCACGCAGAGAACGACCCGAAAAACGGGCCGCCAGCAACAGTGAATATCCATCCGGCACA
>JAFAZL010000044.1 GCA_019239815.1 Acidobacteriota bacterium | reverse complement strand
CCGCGGCGTTCTTTTCCGAGAAGCAGAAGAGGGAGCAGACAAGGTAAGGTCCAGCGATAGCAGGCCTGGACGCCCGCCGATCACCATACTTTGGTGCTTTGAGAGAAAAAGCGGGAAGGAAACAGCGACCAATCTCGCCGTTTGAGTCGATACCTTGGACACTATGAACTCTGGCAACACGGACAAGATCAAAGGTGCCGCCCATGAAGCCAAGGGCAAGGTCAAGGAAATCGCCGGCAAGGCCACCGGAGACAAAGCGCTCCAGGGGCACGGCACGGCCGAGAAGCTTGGCGGCAAGGCGCAGGAGAAGGTGGGCGACGTAAAAAAGGCACTGGGCAAGTAGCAGGAAAAGGTGCCGGACTCCTCTCCTGCCACGGTGGCACCGCCGCGGACCATAATGCGACGGGCCGAAAAGGGAGCAACCACAGGCAACCAATAGTGGTGGCAGGTTTTTCCACTTAGACAGGACGCTGGAGTCCCCATTTTTTCATGCGGGTAACTAATGTCGTAGGCTTCACGCCGAGAAGTTCCGCTGCGCCATCAGCGCCCCGGATTTTCCAATTCGTTTTGTGCAGGGCGGTAAGGAGGTTTTCGCGTTCGCGCCGTTGCAGCTCGGGTTCGGTAAGGATTTCCGGCTCGGTGCCCGCCGCTTCTCGCGTCGCGCGAGGCGCTGGGGAATTACTTGCCGGCAGGTCAAAATTCAGCGCGCCGCCGCGCGATACAATGACGGCGCGTTCAATCACATTGCGCAATTCCCGAATGTTGCCGGGCCAGTCGTAACTTTGCAGTTGGGCGACGCCCGCCCGTGTCAGCCGCGGCTTGGAGCAGCGCAGTTCCTTGACCGATAGTTCCATGAAATGCCTCGCCAGCAGCGGGATGTCATCCGCTCGCTCCTTGAGCGTGGGAACTTGAATGGGAAAGACATTGAGCCGGTAATAGAGGTCTTCGCGAAAACGGCCGGCCGCCACGTCCTGCTTCAAGTCACGATTCGTGGCGCCGACGATCCGCACGTCCGCGAGTCGCGTCCGGTCCTCGCCCACGCGCTCGTAACATTTCTCCTGCAAAACGCGCAGCAGCTTGCTCTGCAAATCCAAAGGTATCTCGCCGATCTCATCGAGGAAAATGGTTCCCTCCTCGGCCATCTCGAAACGGCCGGCGCGGTCTTTGATAGCCCCGGTAAAAGCGCCGCGCGCGTGACCGAAAAATTCGCTCTCATACAAATCCTTGGGAATGGAAGCGCAGTTGACGCGGATCATAGGCTTGCCTCTGCGCCGACTGCGATGGTGGATTTCCCGCGCCACTAATTCCTTGCCTGTGCCGGTGTCGCCAAGAATTAAAACCGAGGCTTCTGTCGGTGCGACCAGATCAATCTGGCTGACGATGTGCCGCAAGGATGCGCTTTGGCCGACAAGGCTTCCGAAGGCCCTGGCTTCCACTACCTCCTCCTGCAAGTAAGCGTTCTCCATTTCCAGTTGCGCCTTGAGACGCTCGATTTCCTCGAAGGCGCGGGCGTTGGCGATGGCAGCGCCGACATGATCGGCCACAATCTGAGCCCAAGCCCGCGCTTCCTCGGGTAGATTCACTCGGGCGAAGGTGGTGATTACTCCCATGACTTCGCCTTGGAAGGAGATTGGTGTTGCGGCGAATCCACGGACTAGTTCCCGCGTGAGCCAGTCCAATCGGGAAAATTCGCTTGGCTCTTTGTAGAGATCGCACAGGACGGTCTGCTGACCAGTCACCGCAGTTTTGCCGATGACACCTTCGCCCAAAGGAATCCTGCCACTGCGATTGGGCAGGCGAGTTTTGATGCCTCCGGTGCCTTCAAGGGAATTGTTGGCGGCTGCAGCCAAGTGCAAACCAAGGTCCCCTTTTTCCAGCAGCCAAATCTCGCAACGCGTCGTCGCCGGAAGGGCAGCTGCGGCGCGAACGATCTTCTCCACCAGAATTTCGAGCGACCGCTCCCGGGCAATCTCCAGCAATAAAGTCATGGGGAACTTGGGATCAATGATCGGATCAAATCGCCGATCGCTGATCGTGTCCACCCGGCTGTCGCTGGTTGGTTCCATAAACGCTCGCTAGCCGCAGGATTTGCGGAATTTCAACGTTAGAGAGCAACGGATTTCCGAACGTTCAATCTTCCGTTGGTCGCTGAAACTCGCCGTTAAATTCACATCTAACTCTAAATGAATTACTTGTGTTGAGGCCGGTTGGTTGGCACAAGAAATGAAATAAGACAGGCCGAATCGAAAATAGAAACGGAAGCACGAACACCCATGAACCCGATTTTGGAAATCAACGAGCCGGACTTCGAGCAGGAGGTTTTGAAATACACCCAGCCGGTTCTGGTGAGTTTCTGGGCTCCCTGGAGCCAGCCTTGCGGGAGAATCGAACCGGTGCTCGACGAGGTTGCCGTCCGCTGCCACGGGGCCGCCAGGATCGTCAAAGTCAATGTGGATGACAATCCCGATCTCGGACTGCGGTTCGCGATCCAGTCCATCCCCGCCTTGCTCTACTTCATCCACGGCAAGGTATCAGCGCAAATCATCGGGACAGCCAGCAAGGAAGCCATTCTTGCCAAGCTGCATTCACTAACCAACTAACACCAACAATCTAGTCACGAGCAAACCATGAAACACTTTGCAGTTCTCTCGCTTGTCCTCCTCATCTCATTGCCTTTGGGTTGTTCGCGCAAACAAGACAATGTTTCCTTGGTGAAAGTGGAAGTGCAGCGCGTCGCGCTCGCCGTGGCGGCGAGGACGATGACTTTAACTGGCGAGATTCACGCGCAGGTGGAGTCCGATCTCGGTTTCCGCATTGACGGTCGGATTACAGAACGGCTGGTGGAACTTGGCGATCACGTCGCTGCCGGCCAGATCCTCGCGAAGCTCGATCCGCACGAGCAGCAAGCCGCCGTTGATGCCGCGGAATCCGAGGTTCGCGCGGCTGAGGCAAAACTTCGCAACGAGGCTTCCAACCTGGAGCGGCAGAAATTTCTGCTCGCTCGCAAAGCAAATCCTCCTTCGGAATATGATCGCGCAGAGGAGTCTTTCCACACCGCGCAAAGCTCGTTGGAGGCTGCGAAAGCTCAGCTGGGAATGGCGCGAGACGCCTTTGTGCAAACCGAGCTTCGCGCCGGCAACGCGGGAACGATCACCGCGCGAAACGCGGAGATTGGCCAGGTGGTGTCGGCCGGACAGCGTGTCTTTGTTTTGGCCCATGACGGCCCGCGCGATGCGGTCTTTAACGTGAACGAATCGGTGTTCGGCAACCAGGCCATCGATCGGAACATTCCGATTCAGATCGAACTCGTTAGTGATCCGGGCATCCATACGACCGGCGAGGTGCGCGAGA
>JAFAZL010000039.1 GCA_019239815.1 Acidobacteriota bacterium | reverse complement strand
TCCCTTGCGCGGAATTTCCGATCAATTGGACCGCATCTCCGCGGGACAGTTCGACATGCCCGCTCCCGAAGTGAAGGGCTTCGTCTCCGACACCGACGAACTGGGAGCGGTGAGCCGCAAGATCACGCAAGTCGGCCAACAGCTGCGCGGCGTGCATGAAATCTTCAGCACGATGCGCGAGAACATGAATTCCGTCATGGCCGGCATGGAAGACGGATTGATTCTCTTCACGCGTGAAGCCCGTGCCGTCATGGTCAGTCCCGCGGCCGAAAAGTTTCTCGGCGCTCCCGCCAGCACATTTCTGGGCAAACGCATCAACGATATTTTTCCGGCGGGGCATCCGTTGCACAAGGTTCTGCAAATTCACGGCGACGAACTAAGTGAAATCGCCGCCGAAACAGATCTCCAAACAGTCGAAGGTCCGCGGCGTGTCGGCGTCAGCGTGCAAGGCATTCAGGAAGACGGCGATCGCATGGGCGCGCTCGTGACCTTGCGCGATCTTGATTCCATTGAATCGATCAATACGCAGCTCCAAGTCAGCGAACGTCTTTCCGCGCTCGGACGAATCACGGCAGGCGTCGCGCACGAAGTGAAGAATCCGCTGAATTCCATGCGACTTTGGCTCGAAAACCTGAAAGAGTCTCTGCCCGCGGAAATGGACACGAACGCGATGCAGGCAGTCCAGGTTCTCGATAAGGAAATCGACCGCCTGGACGCAGTGGTGAAGCGCTTCCTCGATTTCACGCGTCCGATGGAAGTGCGTCTCGAAGCTACGCAACTTGCTGATATCTTGCGCGAAGTGATCGAAGTCGCGCAGCCGCAACTCCGCAAATCCAAAGTCGAAGTCGCGCAACTTCTGCCGATCGATGTGCCTGAAGTCTACGTCGATCGCGCCCTGCTCAAACAAGCAATCCTCAATCTCGTTCTGAATGCGGTGGAGGCGATGCCCGCGGGCGGCCAACTGCATCTTATGTTGAGCAGGCGAGG
The DNA here is from genome assembly GCA_019239815.1 of Acidobacteriota bacterium. The sequence continues at coordinate 2,376 of JAFAZL010000039.1, read as the reverse complement.
CGAGATGGCAGAAATCAGTGTGGGCGATACCGGAAAAGGAATTCTTCCGGAAAACAAACAGAAAATTTTCCAGTTATTTTTTACGACGCGGCCCGGCGGAAGCGGCATCGGACTTGCCAGCACCTTCCGCATTATTCAGCTTCACAACGGTTCGATAGACTTTACTTCGGAGGTCGGCCGCGGTACGACGTTTCGGATCGAGCTGCCGCTCGCGGCCTGATATCTGCTCCTTCATGATTCCGACTTTTCGTCACATCTCCGAGAATATGCGCAGCGAAGCGCCTCAGTCCCGCGCGCGGCGGGACAGTAAATCATGCGACTTCGCGGCACTCGACGCGGCGATTCTGTCGCTCGGCTCATCGTGCGTTTCGCAAGACGAGAGGTTCAAGCGGCGTCATGCTCCGCGCGTATCGCCGAAACGCGCTTGCGCCATATTGTGCGCCGTCGCAGCGATCGTTTCTGGATGCGGGACGAGACAGAAACCGCGAGCGAGGGCGTTTCCGTGGGCCGCTGCGAAAAATGCGCGCCCGCTTGCGCCCGACAAGATTTCCGCCGACGTAAGCAATGAAGATTTGTTCGCAGAGCTCGGACTCGATGTTCCGGCGCCGCCATCTCCCATCGCCGGCATGTCGAGCGGACCGCCGCGTCCGCGCGTTGCGGTGGCGCCCGCTGGAAATTCCGGCGCTCCGCAAGCTCCGGAAGCGCCGATGATTGCGCCGCAGCTTTCACCGGAGCAGACATCCGTAGCGCAGCAACAAACTGCGGCAAGCGTCAGCGTCGCCGAGAAAAACCTTGCCGCGTCGCAGGGTCGTTCGCTCAATGCAATGCAGTCCGACCTTGCATCAAAGGTGCGGAGCTTCCTGGCCGAAGCTCGCGAAGCCGTTCGAGTGGGCGATTGGACTCGCGCCAGCAACGCCGCGAAAAAAGCCGAAGTTCTCTCGCAAGAACTCGCCGGTTCGCTCTGATCTTCTCTTACTTCAACTCACGCTGTAGTTTCGCGCCGCGCTTCGATGAAGCGCATTGGGGTCAATCGTTCCCAGTCCATTTCAACACTGCGCTCGGTGATCCACTGACGAACTAATCGCGCGGTGATCGGTGTAAGCAAAATCCCGCTGCGAAAATGTCCTGTGGCGATCACCAATCCATCGATGTCGGTCGGTCCGAGGATTGGCAAATGGTCTGGGGAATCGGGGCGCAAACCAGCCCAGGTTTCTTCGACGCGCGCATCTGCGAATTCAGGAATGACTTCGATCGCGGCGGAGAGAATCTTTTCGACTCCGCCTGCGGTCACTTGCTTGTCGAAGCCAACGTATTCGACGGTTGCCCCGACGAGAATCCTTCCGTCGTTGCGCGGAACGATGTAGATCTTTTCACCCCAAATCACGCGCTCGATTTCGAGTCCGTCGGCGCGGAGCGAAACCATTTGACCTTTCGCGGGACGAACCGGTGCAAACTCCTTCACGCCTTCAATCTCAGCGGAAAAACATCCTGCAGCAATCACAGTCCATTTCGAGCTGATTGCTTCGTTTCCAACTTTCAGCCCGGTGCAGCGATGCCCTTCCTTCACAATTCCTTTGACGCTCGTTCCTGCAAAGACCTCAACGCCGCTATTCTTCGCCGCGCTTAGCATCGCGTGCGTGAATGCGCGATTGTCGATCGAGGCTTCATCGGGACGCAGCGCCGCGGCTTCGAGTTCCGGGCTCAGCGATGGTTCGAGTTCGCGCGCATCTTCGGGACGCAGCGGTTCGGCTTTCAGTCCCATTCCGTGATGCAGTGCGATCAGTGTACTGAGATCGCTGATCGCATCTCGGCCAAAGAAAACATCGATCGTTCCTTTCGGACGAAAGCCAACTTTCTCTCCGGAGATTTCTTCCACGTTTACGACCAGCGCGGGATACAGATTCATGCTGGCTTTCGCGATTGGAACCATCGCAATCATTGCGGGCGACTCGGGGGCGGGGGAGAGGATTCCGGCGCTGGCCCAGGAGGCTTCGCGTCCTGGCTCGTTGCGATCGAACAGCGCAACTTTCAATCCTGCTTGCGCGAGTTCAAATGCGATGGAAGAGCCGATGATTCCAGCGCCAGCAATTGCTACGTCGAAAGATTTCATGTTGCGATTCTAACTTATCCCGCACGGTGCATTCGCGCACGGCGGGTCTTCCGTTTGTCGCGGCGACCGCCCATTTAGTTGTTGCGCGGGGGTGGCGGGGTGATTGGCGACGATTCGCCGACGTTGCTGTAACGGATTTGGTTGCCGTCGAGCGTCAGGTTGTGTTCGAGAACGATGTCGAGCGTGGAGCCGCGAGGGAGTTCGGCTTCAGGGCCACGGGTTAGCAAGATTGCGCCAAGTCCGGCGAGGCCGCCGATGCCTGCTCC
>JAFAZL010000017.1 GCA_019239815.1 Acidobacteriota bacterium | reverse complement strand
AGATTCAGGGCCGGCCGTTCAAGCAGGCTGAACTCGAACAAAAAATCGAAGAAGTGTTGGGAGTCTAAGGAACATGTCTACGGCAACGCTGCCGCCAATCACGCCGCTTACCAAGAAGGACTTTCAGACCGACCAGGAAGTGCGCTGGTGTCCGGGGTGCGGCGACTACGCGATCCTTTCGGCGGTGCAGGCGGTGTTTCCGGAACTTGGCATCAAGCGCGAGAATTTCGTGGTGATTTCAGGGATCGGATGCTCGAGCCGGTTTCCGTATTACATGAACACGTTCGGGTTTCATACGATTCACGGACGCGCTCCTGCGGTTGCGACGGGATTGAAAGCGGTGCGGCCGGATCTGGAAGTCTGGGTGGCGACGGGCGACGGCGACGCGCTTTCGATCGGCGGTAATCACACGATTCACATGCTTCGGCGAAACGTCGGGCTGAAGGTGCTGCTCTTCAACAACCGGATTTATGGATTGACGAAGGGACAGTATTCGCCGACGTCGGAAGTGAACAAAAAGACGAAGTCGACGCCGTTTGGTTCGCTGGATCGACCGTTCAATCCGGTGTCGTTGGCGATCGGGGCGGAGGCTACTTTTGTGGCGCGCTCAGTCGATGTGTTTCAGGCGCACCTGAAGGACACGCTGAAGAAGGCGGCGGCGCACAAAGGCTCGGCGTTCACCGAGATCCTGCAGAACTGCAATATTTTTAATGATGGCGCTTGGTTCTCGCTAACGGAGCGCGAGGCGCGCAGCGAACATGTGCTGCAGCTCGAACATGGGAAGCCGATGGTGTTCGGCAAGAACCGCGACAAGGGTATCCGGCGCAAAGCGGACGGAGACATCGAGGTCGTGCAGCTTGGCAACGGGATCACCGAAACGGATCTCATCGTGCACGACATGCATCATCCGCGACCGTATTATGCGTTTACGCTGGCGCACATGGAACTGCGGCCAGGATTCCCGACTCCGATCGGGATTTTCCGGTGGTGGCCGGATGTTCCGCGATATGAAGACGTGATGAATCAACAGATTAAGGATGTGATCGCCAAGCGTGGGCCGGGAGATTTGAACCGGCTGCTGAACGCTGGGGATACCTGGGAAGTTCGGTAGTCAGTTCCACTTTGGGATTTTGATTTGGGGGTGAGGTGGCTTGGGCTACCCACCCCCTATGTTTTTTAAAGAGTGTGCAAGGCGTTACGAATCAAATAGTTGCAGACGGACCAAAAACAAGAGTGTGCAGGCGATTGATTCTTAATGGGTTACAGCATGTCGTACGTTGAAAACGCCTGCGGGATGCCGGCGCTACCGTTCAGGATCTAGGTTGGACGCAGGTTCGTACAGCTTGAATTATATGACAAAGTGGTAATGGATGTCAAGGGCGATTCTGGGGGTTAGCTTAGGCGTTCGTGAAGCGTGTGGCGGCACCGAGTCGGCGGGACGGATGAATGAAGCGGGCGGCACTGTGAAAGCGGCGCTGAAGCGCCGCACGCCATGGCGCACTCCATATTGATCGCGGTGGGCGGGCGCGGCAACGGGTGGGGTTCGAGCGAATCGCGTCGGTCTATGCGATATCCTGTTGAGGGGAAGAGAGTTGCGGGGAGATTATGGAGGGGCGGCGCGACTTTCCACAGGCGGCGGCCATCCAATATGCGTTCATGCGATACAATAAGGACGGGGCCCGGAGACGCCTACTCGTCGTAGTTGCGCCCTGGCTGTCCTATTTTGGAATTCGCAGCTCCCGGTTGGTTGGGCCGTCGAGCCACCCAACCTCTGAGCACACTCCCATCCGGGAAAGACGAGGCGGGCACAAATCCGCCGCAAACGCGCCGATCGCTCACCGACGATGGCATTCAATTGTGAGGGCAGGCGAGTCTCGTAGAGCGCCGCAGAATCTGGGCAGCGGCGAATTGAAATTCAAATACGTAGCGAATGGAACCGAGGAGTGTTAAGTTTCGGTCCCACGTCGGAGTGTTTTTGTATCTGGTTGGAAGAGTCCCCCAAGGGTAAGGCCTGAATGCGCACGACCTTAAAAATTGTGCTGCCGTTGATCATCAGCGTCGTGGTGGTGTCGCTGCTGTTCGCGGTGTATCAGGTGCGGACGGAGAAGCGCGTAGAACGGAGCGAGTTGTCACACCGCGCGGAAGTTCTGGCGGAGAGCCTACAGGAGAACATCGAGCCGCTTTTCGATCGAGCGCTGCCGGACAAGAGTTTGCAACGGATCGTAGATCGGTTTGGACAGCGCGAGCACCTCAAGGGTATCGCGGTCTACAACGCCAACGGCACAGCCCTGGCGCTGACACCCGGCCTGCCGAAATCTTTCCAATCGCGGCCGGAAACGGCGACCCGCGCGGCGTTGCGAGACGCTGGGCTCGGTGAGTTCCTGTCCATCGACAAAGCGCCGATGCAGCTTTTCGCCATGCCGCTTCACCGCAATGGCCAGGCGGTCGGCACACTGGTGCTGGCTCACGATGCGAGCTATATCGACAGCCAGGTTTCGCGCACGCTGCGAAGTTCCCTGCTGACGGCGCTGGTACAGACATTATTTATTTCCGGCTTGGCGCTGATTCTTGTGCGCTGGACGTTGACCGGGCCGCTCACGCGCACGGCGACGTGGCTTCGCGGCTTGCGGACGGGACAAAACGGTCAACTGAATCCGCCACCGGCGCTGCCGCAGGGCGAGCTGTTTGATCAGATCCATCGCGAGGTGACGCA
>JAFAZL010000916.1 GCA_019239815.1 Acidobacteriota bacterium | reverse complement strand
ATTGCGACTCTGTGGATCGAGACCCAAAGTCGGCTCATCGAGAAAAAGAATCTTTGGCGTATGCAGGAATCCACGCGCGATCTCCAGGCGACGCTTCATGCCGCCCGAAAACGTCTTCACCTGGCTGTCTCGGCGGTCCCAGAGTTCGAAGAGTTTGAGCAGAAGCTCGGAGCGTTGCTTTCGCACCTTGCGCGGGACGTGATAGAGCGCGCCGTGCAGGTCCATATTTTCCCAGGCGGTTAGGTCTTGGTCGAGGCTTGGATCCTGGAATACGATGCCGAAGCGTTGACGGACCTGATGCTGCTTTTCGACGGGATTCATCCCATCGATTTCCAACGTTCCGCTTGTCGGAGCAAGCAGGGTTGTCAGCATTTTGATGGTGGTTGTTTTGCCGGCGCCGTTGGGGCCGAGAAAGGCGAAAATCTCGCCTTTGGCTACGTCAAAAGACACGTTGTCTACCGCCGTAAAGTCACCGAACTTTTTCACAAGGTTTTTTACACGGATCATCGAGAAGCAATCCTCCGGGCAATCGAAACGGCCGAGCAAGGACGGCGGGTTTGGCGTCGTCCTAGACTGCTACGCACGATCGTGGTCAGGAATTTCGCATACTAAACGGTTCAGTTCAGTTTGTCAATGGCGTTTTTCGGGGTGACACGCCGCAGTTTTGACCGCGGAAGGGCGTTGGCCAAGACGTGGGCGCCGGTGGAGCGAGCGCCGCCACTCCAACCCTATGGTTGAGATCGTGCGGACATGAGGCGCAGCATGCTGCGCCCCTACAGTTGCTTGTGCCAACGCTCCGCTATTGGTTTGAAGGTCAAGATGGAAAAGCAAAGGACGCCGTGAACGGCTGCGCCTTTCGATTTCAACGGAATAGATTCGAACCGGTTACTTCGAGAGTTGGTTTTCACCCAGGCGCTTGAGACGGTCGCGGAGGCGGCGCTGTAGCACGGTGGGGGTGTTCGGGTTGAAAGCGACCAGATACCACAGCGGCTGGCTGCGATCGCGGCTAAGCCAGGTTAATGTTGTCGCGTCGGCATTCGGATGGCGCGCGACGTTTTCGCGAATCGCGCCGTACGGATGCTTGGCCAGCTTATTCAAGGTCTTGGAATTTGCCCGCGGATGCTCACTGATCAAGCGGAGCAGGTAGAAATCGGTCTGGGGAGCTTGCTTCACCAGCTTTTCGAGCATTTCCGGCTTGGCATCGGCACTGAGAACCAATCCGATTTTTTCGTCCCAGGCGGTGTTGATCTGGTTCAGCTCGCGGGTTCGCGCGTGGATAAGCTCTTCCAGGACGCGGCGCTCTTGTTGCATGCGTGCGATTGGAAGCTCGGTCCCTTCCAGCGAATCCAGAACGCGCAGGAGGTGCTGGCGCTCGCCGAAAACGATTTGTGACGTGCGCGTCGTCGCGCCCTTCTCTTTCTCTTTGTGCTGTACCAGGTCGGAACGTCGCATGTTTGGTTGCTCCGGCTCATCCCTTCGCCATATACACCCAGGGATTTCGCCCTCGATTTGCCTAAATCTGTTTCGCTGGACCGATACGAATGGCCACACAAGTGGCCCAGAGCGAAATTATGTTATGCGGAATTCGTGCGGTAAAGTTGGAACGGCTTCCGTGTGCCCGATGTAGCATCACCACCTGACACGCATTTTTTGACGCGGTTTCGGAAAAATTCATGGCGAAAAACTCAGCATTCAACGAGCACAAAAACGATTTGGAGCACTACGAGCAGATGTTCGGCCGGGATCGCGGGCGGCTGGCGGTGTCGCTGGACCGGCTGACGAACGCCTTGGTGCTGGTCGGCCAACATGGCGTGTATTGCACCAGCCAACGCAACCCGACGGTGCCTGCGATGGATTTGCGGATGATCGTGCAGGAGCTGACGCACGCGAAGGAACTGATGCAATCGGTGATGGAAGAAATGCGGAAGGCGCGGGGGGAATCTGGCGCAGCCTAAACGTTGCCGTGGCTACTGTGTGATTCGAGCGATCCGGTGTTCTCGGAGGTTGGAACTGGCGCTTTGATTCTTTAATTCTTCGATGCCAGTGGGGCCCCATTGGGCGAGAAATGGCAGGAAGCTGAGTTCGCGCGACTGTAGCACGCGGTCGGGATATAAGAGATTCTCGAGGAAGTCGCTGTGTTCGGCGATCAAGCCGGCGCGTTCATCGAGAGCGCGACCTGTTTTTTCGCGTAGCTTGTTCAACTGGAAAGACATTTTTTCGCGCGTGGTCTCGACCGCGCCAGCAAGTGTGGCGTCGAGCTTCTGAATATCGGCACCAAGATCCGTCAACGTGCTGTCGATCAGCGCCTTCTTCTTGTCGAAGTCTTCGGCGAGTTGTGCCGGAAGCGAAATGGACTCCATCTGCTTGCGAAGTTGCTGAGGTCCGCTCCAGAGATTTTCAATACACAGTCGATATTTCTGAAGCAGCTTGTCGGCTTTCGCGTCGAGGATCGTGAAGTCGGCGCGGGGAAGCAAAACAGGCATGTGTCCGAGGATTTCGCGGTAGAGCACTTCGGACTGCGCGAGGTAGGAAATCTCCGCCGAGCCGGTACAGAATGCGACGGTCGGGAAGAGGTAATCTTGGACGACGGGTCGGAGCAATGCGTTGGGACTAAGCGTTTCTGGTGACGAATCCGCGAGCTGCAAAACTTGAGTTTCATTTAAGACGGCATCGCCGATCTTGAACGCACCAGCTTGTCCGCCATGCTCAGCGTGATAGACGATCGGTTGCCGTATGCCGTCGCGAATCTGAAAGAGCAACGTTGTTTCCGGCGTGACTTTTACTTGTGGGGCGAATCCGGCGGCTTCCAAATCTTTGTCGCGCTGCAGCAGCTTCGCGTTGAGGGATGCGCGGTCAGCCAGCGCTTTGCGATAGATCGGCCCGGCGACCCGATGCAGGCGCGCGTCGAGGGGATCGACGAGAATCAAGCCGTAGTCGGCAAAAACGCGGGCGAACAATTTGCCGAACGCGGTTCCGTAGGTCTCGTTCGCCGAGTAGCTTTCTTGCAGGTATCTCGCGACAAGAGGGCTGCTCGCCCCTGCCAGGAGTTCCGCGGCCGATCCAGCAATTTCTTCTACTGCGGCGCCAAGCTTGATTTGTCCAACCGGTCGGCCCGGTGTTTCTGCCGCAGGCAGCTCAAACCGCGTTCGCTTTCCGGCGTGGAACCAGGAAACATGCCGCACTTCGTCGAGATCGTGATCTTCAGTCGCCATCCAGAAAATCGGGACTGCGTCGACGCCGGACTCGGTGAGTTCGTGCGCGATCTGAATTGCGCTTACCGCCTTGTAGAAAGCATAGGCAGGTCCGCCGAAGAGACCGACCTGCTGCCCACTGAGGACGGCAACGGCGCCGTTGGCGAGCCGATCGATATTATTCGCGGTCCCTTCGCCGGCGCCTAAAGCAGCATTGGTCTCGCGCAATATCGCGGCGATCTCTTTGCGGCGATCTTCTGGATAGTCCAGTGTCTTTGCGGCTTGCTGGATCGCTTCCAGGGAGGGCGGATGCGGATAGAACTGTGAAACGCTGGAAAAATCATTGAGGAACCGAAGAAACAGCTTCGGCTGGTGGGGCAGGCGCTGGAACGGTATCGAGATACAGCCCATCGGAGCTTAGATGATCCTTGTCGGGATTCGTCACACTGCCGGCGCTACGATCGCATCCGCCGTTTACAAAGATGTTACACGGAGAAGGCGCTTTACAGGTTTCCCACTCGGGACAAGTTGCCAAGTCAGCCCGGTTCCAACGTTTGGACGCGCTAGCGAAGGCGAAGATAGCGCAATCCCTGCCGAGACATCTGATGCAGTGCAAGCCACCAGGATTCGACTATTACGCTCGAACGAGAGCGGGCTCGAGGCTGTTCAGCAGATCGAGGACTCGCTGCTTGTCCGGAAGCGGGACCAGCGGGGGCCGCGGGATGCCGCCGTGATAGCCGCGCTGATCCATTGCGAACTTGATGCCGGCGATGGCGTGCTCGGATTGGATCACTTTCGAGGACCTGAGCAACTGGTTCTGCAGCGTCCGGGCCTTGTCGATCTCGCCGCTCCGGTAAAGATCGTACAGCGTGACACACATTTCCGGCAGGGCGGAGCCGAGCGCCAAGATCGCGCCCTTGGCGCCGACTGTAAGGCCCGCAAGCATCGTGCCTGCCGAGCCGGTCAGAACCTGAAAGTCTTGTGGGCAAGCCGAGACGATTTCAGCTACGCGCATTACGTGGCCTGAACTCTCCTTGATGCCGACGATGTTTGGATGCTCGGCGAGAGCGCCGACTTCGGGAGCTTCGAGCGTGACGCCCGTGAAAATTGGGACGGAGTAGAGCAGCACGGGGATCGGCGACGCGTCGGCTACACGCCGGTAGTGTGCGATCAAGACTTCGGGTTTGTATGCGGGCTTGTAGTAGTGGGGCGTCTTTACCAAAGCGAGCTGATAGCCAAGTTCTGCGGCGCGCTTTGTTCGCTCGATCGTGTCCTGCGTGGATTCCGCGCCGGTACCGGCGATGAGTCGCTTCCCTTGCCCGGCGGCGTCACGCACGGCGGTGAGGACTTCGTCCATTTCATGGCGCGAAAGCAGCACGGACTCACCCGTCGAGCCAAGGACGACAAATCCTGCGAGTCCGGTTGAGTTGTATCGCTCAATGTTGTACTTCAAATCGGCCAGCGACACCGACCCGTCCGCCGCGAACGGCGTGGTCAGCGCGGGATATACGCCACCGAGATCCATGATCAGTCTCCTGCCGTCGACTGCGCTGCGCTACCCGAAGCCGGAACGCTGCCTTGATGCAAATCCTGCAATGCACCAACTTCGGGCCGCTGATCGAGCAGCGCCTTGATGCCGAGCGCCGCCGCGTCGGCCGCGGAAAGTGTTGTGATGCATGGAACGTTGTGCCGGATTGCCGCGCGCCGAATCGACTTCTCATCGTAGAACGATTCGCGTCCCAGCGGCGTATTGATGATGAGATCGATCTTTCGCGTCTTCACCAGATCGACGATGTTCGGCCGCCCTTCATTGACTTTGAAGACTGCTTCGGCCTGGATGCCCGCGGCTTCCAGTGCCGCGGCAGTACCGCGCGTCGCGAGCAGCCGGAAGCCGAGTTCCTTCAGGGCTTTGCCGAGAGGGCCGATCTGCCGTTTGTCACGATCGTTGACGCTGAGGAAGACTGTGCCTTTGAGCGGCAAGCGCTGTCCGGCAGCAAGCTGGGCCTTCGCGAATGCCTGGCCGTAGGAGGTTGAAACACCCATGACTTCGCCGGTCGAGCGCATCTCCGGGCCGAGAATCGTGTCGACACCGCGGAATTTGCTGAATGGAAACACGGGCGATTTCACCGCGTAGAAATCGTGGACGGCGATTTCGAGCACTCCGTTGTTTTTCACCAGCGGCAGCTTCATGTCGGCGAGGCGGCGGCCGGCCATCAAGCGCGAGGCAACTTTGGCGAGAGGCACGCCGGTGACTTTGCTGACGTATGGAACGGTACGTGAGGCGCGCGGATTTACTTCGAGCACGTAGACTATGTCGCGCTGAATGGCGTACTGCACGTTCATCAGCCCGACGACCTTGAGCGCGAGGGCTAGACGCTTGGTGTAGTCGCGAATCGTGTCGAGGATTTTTGG
>JAFAZL010000851.1 GCA_019239815.1 Acidobacteriota bacterium | reverse complement strand
CAGCTTTATACCGTGCGCAAACTGATGAAGACGGACTTCGACGGCACGATCGCAGGCGTCGCGAAGGTTGGCTATAAGGAAGTCGAATTCGCGGGTTACGACAACAAGACACCGAAGGAAGTGCGCGCAGTGCTCGATCAGAATGGGCTGACTGCGCCGTCGGCACACATCCCTTACGAGCAGATCGAAAACAAGTGGCCCGAAACGCTGGAAGCAGCGAACGTGGTTGGGCACAAGTACCTTGTTTGCCCTTGGTTTGAGGTGAAGGATCGCACTGCTGATGGATACAAGAAGGCGGTGGCGCTGTTTAACAAGGCAGGCGAGGCGAGCCAGAAGTCCGGGATTCAGTTTGCGTATCACAATCACGGATTTGAGTTTGAGAAGATGGAAGGATTGGGAGGGAAGTTGCCGCTCGATTATTTTGCGACGGAGACCGATCCGAAGCTCGTGAAGTTCGAGATGGATTTGTGCTGGGTGACGGTGGCGGGGCAAGATCCGGTGGTGTACTTCAATAAGTATCCTGGGCGATTCCCGCTGGTGCACGTGAAGGATTGGGCGAAGGGCGGATCGGAGAATCCGGAATACAAGGTGGCTGTGGGTCACGATCCTGGCGCCGGACACCTTGCCAATGTCGGCGAGGGCTCGATCGACTTCAAGCGGATTTTCGAGCACTCGGGCAAGGCAGGGATCAAGCACTACTTCGTGGAGAACGATGACGCGAAGGGGCTCGACGATATTCGGGTGAGCTATAACTACTTGTCGAAGTTGGAAGCGTAGATTTTGTCTTAAGTTTTCGCGAGGGACGCGGCGATGCCGCGTCCCTCTTTCTTTTTGGTGCTCAAGGTTTTGCCCTGGGCGGGTCGCGCTTTTCCATCTGAACGATCGGCAGTACTTCGTCGCTGTCCAAAGGCACGTCCATCCGCTTCACCGGGACGTAACCCTTCACGCCGAATAACTTGGCACCGGTCAGCGTCGCGCCCATTTCGAATCGAGTGAAACCGGCGGCGCGAGCGGCATTTTCGCAGGCGTCGAGAATGAGCGTTCCGACGCCTTGGCGCGCCCACGCTGGATGGACGAAAAACGCGCGGATCTTTGCCGCGTCATGCGCAGGATCGAGCAACGAGTCTTCGCGGCCGCTCCATTGGTCGCCGCCGAAGAGCGTTCTGCGCTTGCTCCAGCCGCCGCAGCCGGCGATCGCGGGCCTGGCGTTGTCAGCCGTGCGCGCGTCGCCGCAGGCATCCGCCACGAGGTAAGTTCCGTCGGCAATCAGTTGGCTGTCGACACCAAAAACGGTACGCAACGCGGCCTCGCGCTGCTTGTCGGTGTAATCGTTGGCTTGCAACTGCCGCACGGATGCTTCGATCAGTGTGCGTAGAAGCGGCACCTCATCGGCAGTCGCCGTTCGAATTCGAATGCTCATTGCTTTGAAAACCCTTTCGGGGTTGCGGCGTCCATAGTAAAGGGCTTTGTCTCTCGATCCGTGGTCTTTTTAAATGATTGGAAAATCTAACGCGTATCGCTAGGATAGCTGTCGCTTGCCGCACCGCTTTCACTTCCCACGAAGGTGACTATGAACTTTACCCGTGTGCTGTGCATTTCTGCGCTGGGACTGCTTATCGCTTCGGCGGCCCGGCCGCAAACTTCGGGCGAGCCTTCACTCCCTTATTCGCCGAGCTTGAATCTCGAATCGATCGACAAATCGATCGATCCGTGCGCGAACCTGTATCAGTACGCCTGCGGGCGCTGGCAAAAAGACAATCCGATTCCGCCGGATCAGACGTCGTGGAGCGTTTACGGAAAGCTGTATCAAGACAACTTGAATTTTCTGCGCGGAATTTTGGAGCAAGCGGCCGCACCGGATGGCCAGCGCGACGCAGTGAGTCAGAAGATTGGCGATTTTTATGCGGCGTGCATCGACGAGATGGCCGTTGAGAAGCGAGGCGGCGACCCGATCAAACCGGAACTCGAGCGTATTGCCGCTCTGAAGACAGCGAAGGATCTGGCGCCGCTGCTGGCTCAACTTCATACAACGTTTGGCGGGCGCGCGCTGCTTTTCGTTGGCGGCTCGGACCAGGATCCTGACAACTCGGAACAGGTGATTGCGTCGCTCGACCAGGGCGGACTCGGCTTGCCCAATCGCGACTACTACACCAAGGATGACGCGAAGTCGAAAGAAACGCGCGAACGATACGTGCAGCACATCCAGAATGTTTTCGAACTCCTCGGCGACAATGCGGATACCGCGAAGGCCAACTCGCAGCTTGTAATGAAGATGGAGACCGCGCTCGCGCGGGCTTCGTTGTCACCGGTTGAACGCCGCGACCCGTACAAATTGAAGAACAAGATGGATCTCGCCGGCTTGAAGAAGCTCGCGCCGAATTTCGACTGGGATAGGTATTACGCCGATCGCCATTATCCGTCGCTGGCGATCCTCAACGTGGCTTCGCCATCCTTTTTCAAACAGATGAACAATGATCTGAACGGTGAGTCGATCGACCATTGGAAGACTTATCTGTGGTTTCACGTCGCAGACGCGGCATCGCCGTATCTTTCCTCAAAATTTATTGACGAGAACTTTGACTTCTATCGAAAGTATCTCCGCGGCGCGAAAGAAATGCAGCCGCGCTGGAAGCGTTGCGTTCAGTACACCGATCGCAATCTAGGCGAAGCGCTCGGGCAGGCCTACGTGCGCAAGGTGTTTTCCCCGGAACTGAAGCAAAGCACGCTGGAAATGGTGCAGCGCATCGAAACCGCAATGGAGCAGCGCATCCGCACCCTCGACTGGATGAGCCCGGAGACAAAGCAGCAGGCGCTCGTGAAGCTCCACGGCATCCGCAACAAGATCGGCTATCCCGATAAATGGCGCGACTACAGCCCTGTGAAAATCACGCGTGACGATTTCATCGGCGACATGCGTGACACGGTCGCGTTCGAACAGCGCCGCCAGATCGCCAAAATCGGCCAGCCGATCGATCGCGGCGAGTGGGACATCAGCCCGCCCACCGTCGACGCCTATTACAATCCGCAAATGAACGACATCAACTTCCCCGCCGGCGTTTTGCAGCCGCCGTTGTACGACGCGAAGATGGACGACGCGCCGAACTATGGCGACACTGGCGGCACGGTCGGTCACGAATTGACGCACGCCTTTGACGACGAAGGCAGCCAGTTCGATGCGAACGGCAACCTCAAGAATTGGTGGACGAAATCCGACCGCGACAAATTCGATGAGCGCACCAAGTGCGTCAGCGATCAATACTCGAGCTATGTCGTCGTGGACGACGTTCACATCAACGGCAAACTGACGATGGGCGAAGATGTCGCAGATCTGGGCGGCGAGATTCTTGCTTACATCGCGTGGAAAGCGGCTACGGCGGACAAAGATCTGAAGCCCATCGACGGCCTGACGCCGGAGCAGCGGTTCTTCATCGGCTATGCGCAGTGGGATTGCGCCAACGAACGTCCTGAAGATTTGCGATTGCGCGCGGCGGTCGATCCACATTCGCCGGCTCAATATCGCATCAACGGCGTCGTCGTGAACATGCCGGAATTTGCCGAGGCTTTTCACTGCAAGGCGGGTCAGCCGATGGTGAAGCTAAGCGAAAAAGTCTGCCGCGTCTGGTAGTTTCACACCACTGACACTGCGGAATCATTAGGCAGGCGAAGTGGCTACGCTTGTCGTTCAGGAACCGGCGGGCAGCCGGGAAACTCGGTGCGGGAAGTGTTCCCGATATATTGCAAATCCGCGATGCCAATTTTGCTGGTATAAAAGCCGTCGCAAGTCATATTGCGCAGTACGGCGAAGAACGCGATGCCCTGCCTCAGTTCTGGCTGTGCTTTGGCATTCTTTCGATACGCGATCAGATCGAGGGTCGTCTTGCGCTGTTCGGGCGTGCACTCCATATACACTTTGCCAAATTCATCGACGCAGTGGTTGTCGAGCCACATCAGCCCGCCGCCAAGCTGCGTCTGAAATTCAGTGTTCTCGCTGGTGATCAAATCGATGAATTCAGGCGCTCCGGCTTCAACGGCGCCGCCTGATTTCTCATCCTTTGGAATGATCGTGTCGCACAATGAAACGAGCGTCTCGTACTGATGCGCCGGGAAAAACTTCGGCACGTACTTCCCAGCTGCGGCCGCTTTCTCTTTCTGTACCAGGTTATGCGCAAATTCAGCCGCTTGCGCAGGGATCATCGTTAGAACTGAACCCGCGGTCGCGCCCACCGCCAGCGATCGCAACACGTCCCGTCGTGAAACTCCGCCGTTCGCCATCAGATATTTCCCTTTCCGGCTTCACTCAATAAATAGTCCGAAGCGCGCCACGACAGCGCCATGATCGTCAGCGTTGGATTCTTGTCGGGATTCGTTACCAGCGGCGCGCCATCGGTGACGAACAGATTCTTCACATCGTGCGCCTGGCAATATCCGTTGAGCACCGAGTCCTTCGGATCGGCGCCCATACGCGCCGTGCCCACTTCGTGAATGATCTTGCCGCCGAGGTCGATGCCGTACGCGCGCGGCCCATCGATCGGCGCCTTCGTGAGGTAAGTTCCGCCCGCCATCTCCACGATCGCGCGGAACGTCTCTTGCATGTCCTTCGCTTGCCGCAACTCGTATTCCGACCACTTGAAGTGGAACCGCAGCACCGGAATGCCGAACTCGTCGACAACATTCGGATCGATTTCGCAATACGTATCGGGATTCGGAAGCATCTCGCCGCGACCCGCGAAACCGATCGTCGTCCCGTAGCTCTTGCGCGCTCTTCGCTTCAGGTCGACGCCGTAACCCTCTTCCTTGTGATTCATGTCGTTGAAGATACCGCAACCCGGCAGCTCGCGGCCGCCGCCAAATTCAATGTGATACCCGCGCGGAAAATCGTTCTGCCGGTCGAACTTCCACCAGGGCATGTACATGTGCATGCCGCCGGTGCCGTCGTGATTGTGTGGCGTCATATTTTCGAGCTGCGGAAAATATCCTTCGCCACCGCTGCCAACCGAATCCGTGAGATAGCGACCCACCGTGCCCGACGAGTTCGCCAACCCATCCGGAAACAACTTCGATTTCGAATTCAGCAACAAACGCGCCGATTCACACGCACTCGCCGCCAGAACCACCGCGCGCGCATTCACGCGCTGCTCCGTTCGCGTTCTCTTGTCGATGTACGAAACGCCCGTCGCCTTGCCATCCGGCCCGACCAAAACTTCGCGCGCCATCGCGCCGGTAATCATCGTCAGCTTGCCGGTCGCCATCGCCGGCGGAATCAACACCTGGCTTGAGCTGAAATTCGACGCCGTCGTACAACCGCGTCCGCACTGGCCGCAATAGTGACAAGGCAATCGCCCATTCACGGATTTCGTCAGAATCGCCAGCCGCGCGGGAATGCAAATAATGTTGAGCTTGTCGCAAGCCTTCTTAACGATCGTCTCGGTACAACGCGGCTTAGGTGGCGGTAAAAACACCCCGTCGGGCGCGCTCGACACGTTCTCCTTCGTTCCAAACACGCCGATGTACCCTTCGACCTTGTCGTAGTACGGCGCAATGTCGTCATACGAAATCGGCCAGTCCGATCCAAGTCCATCGCGTGTGTACGACCGGAAATCAATCGGCGCAAATCGCAGCGCAATGCGCCCCCAGTGATTCGTGCGCCCGCCGACGATGCGCGATCGAAACCATCGAAAATCCGATCCGGGCGCCGATGTATACGGCTCGCCCTGGATGTCCCACGACCCATTCGGCGCGAGAAATTCTCCGAAATCCTCCGCCTGACGCCCGCCGACACCTATTCCACGGTGCGCCAGCTCGTACGGCCACACAAACATCTTGTAGTCTTTTTCCGGATGAACTTCCGGGCCCGCCTCGAGCAGCGCAACGTTCATGCCGCCTTCGGTCAAAATCTTCGCCGCCATGCCGCCGCCCGCACCCGAGCCCACAACGATCACATCGTACGTCTTCGGTGTCCGAACCACCTGCGCCATCAAGCCGCTCCCTTGTGCACAACCTACCTCAATCCATAATTAGCACTATGGAACTGCGACCGCAAACTCCATCCACAAATTTTTCGGAAGAAACTCAGCCCGCAAGAATCTCCGCACGTACATTCTTCAACACATAAACGGCGCGTTCGACCCCCACGGCTCCCGGCAAAATCGGATCCTCGTTCTCGATGCTCAACATCCCTTCATATCCGATGTCCATGTACGCCTGGATGATCGACTTCCACAATCCGGCGCCATGACCGTACCCAACCGCGCGAAAAGTCTCCGACGCTTCCGCCAAATCCGCTTTCTCCGAAGCAAAATTCAGCACGCCGTACTTCCCCACATTTTCCGGAAAAAACACAGTGTCCTTCATATGCGCGTGATAAATCGCGCCTTGCTTTCCGAGCAACCGAATCACTTCCACCGGATCGCATCCCTGCCAGAACAAATGGCTCAAGTCGTTGTTTGCGCCGATCTCTTCGCCCACTGCTTCGCGCAACTTCAGCAGCGTCCGCGGATTGTAGACGACGAAATTTGGATGCATCTCCAGCGCGATGCGTCGAATGCCATGATCGCGCGCGAATTTCGTAGCTTCCTTCCAGTATGGAATCACCTTTTCTTTCCACTGCCAATCCAGCATTTGCCCGTATTCAGGCGGCCACCGATACGTAATCCAGTTCGGCTGCGAGTCGGTCGGTGTCCCGGCCGGGCATCCCGAAAACGTCACGATCGTCTTCACGTCAAGAATCTGCGCCAGCTGCACCGTCTTTCGGAACGACTCCGCATCCTTCGCCGCATGCGCTTTGTCGGGATGCACAGCATTCCCATGGCAACTCAGCGTCATCACGCGAATGCCTTTGTCTTCAAACTTCTTCTGCCATGCTTTCGCTTTCGCCTTGTCGGCAATCAGTTCGTCGAGCGGGCAATGCGGATTGTTTGGATATCCGCCCGTTCCCACTTCCACGGCTTCCATGCCGAGTGAGCTCATCGTATCGAGCATCTGGTCCAACGACATGTTGTCGTAGACCGGGTCGAACACGCCGATGGGAATCTTTCTCTTTGCGCCGCTACCCTGTCCGCGCGCAGCGTTCGAACCTTCAACGTTCACTGACGCTGCCCCGAAACCTGGGATGTTCGAAGCGCCCGCACCGCGTGACGTTGCCGATGCGATTCCCGGCAGCGCAGCCGCGGCCAGCAAACCGCCTCCCGTAGCCGACAGAAATTTTCGCCGATCGATGTTCGAGTCGTTTCGCGCGCTGTCCTTCAAGTGTGGCCTCCGCGGCACATCCAGATTAAATCGTGTGAACCGCGGCATTATATACGGCGGTTTTACGCGAGGCGAGATTTTCCGTTCTTTTTCTTACGAATGGGCGCAGACAAGCAGGGGAGTAAGCGAGCAACAACGAGCAAAGAAATAAAGTTGAGCTCGGACTCAGCCTACTCGCCGCGGCTGAATCGCATTCAGTGCCGGAATTGATCGCGGCGCAACTAAAACCCGAGCCGGCGGCTGCTTCTTGTTCTGAATCGCATCCACAATCATTTCGATCGCCTGACCCGTATTTGGCGGCACAAACACGGTCGCCGCAAGCTGTCCCGAGCGCACCCAAGCCTGCCCCGTATTCGGCAGCCCGTCGCATCCGATGAACGGCAGCTTCAGCCAGCGGTCGCGCTCCATCTCATTGGGCAATTCCTGAAACGCCTTGCGTGCGCCCATCGCCATCGAGTCATCTTGCGCCGCAACGGCATCAATCTGCGATTTCTGCGACGTCGTCAGCTTGAGCCACGACCGCACCGCACGCAGCGCGCTCTCTTCGGTCCACTGTGCCTTCAGCAATGTCGCCTGAATATTCGCAGGCTTGGTCTCCTGCATCCCGGCGGTGCGTTCTTTCGCCGCCGAATTTTCCGACGGCCCTTGCACGTAAATTACCGAGCCGCCCTTGGGCAAGAGCGCCGTCAACTGCCGTCCTTGCAGCCGGCCGATCTCGACGTGATCCGAAGTCACACAAAACATCGGAGTACTGGTCAGCTTCCGCAATTCGTCAATGTACGACGCTTCGCGATTCAGCACCGCCCAGCCGATGCCCGCAGTCGCCGCCGCGCGCGCAACTTGCGGCAATGCCGTGCCTCCGACCGGTTCGAACACGACCGCATCCGGCCGCGATTCCGCCGGCGCCTGCACCACTTTCAAAATCTGCGTGCTCTGATTGATCGCATCGTTGTCGGCGTAAATGATCTCGACCGACGCACCCAACCGATTCGCCGCCTGCTCCGCAGATTGCGCCTGCTCGATCTGATAGTCGTTATCGTTGGTCGTTAGAGAGACGACGATGCGTAGTTTTTTCGCCATAGCGCTCGATCGGGCCCGGAAATCTTTCTCAAGTTATACATTACAACGGACCTTCGAGCCGCATCGCAATACCTTTGTTTGCCGTGCGCCACGGATAACAACTCCAGCGAGACGTGCCCATCTTTCCACCGCACCGTGCATATTCCGCGGTCCAACCCCAAAAATGTCTGCTTCCTGCACACCGCTGCCACCCTGAGCCGCACACTACAAAACGATTGTCATCCTGAGCCGTCCGAAGGACGGCGAAGGATCTCAGCCGCGAGAGCCGACAACCAACTCAGCCTCAGCATCGCACCCGTCGCCGCAACTCATTTCTTATCAATAAGGAAAACAGGAAGGTTGGTAGCCCGGACGGGAGTCGAACCCGTAATCTTCACCTTGAGAGGGTGACGAGTTAACCGGTTACTCTACCGGGCCACGCGCAACAGTTTATCGTGTTCAGTCAACTTGAGCAATCGACCGCAGCCACAGCATTTGTAGCGGCCTCAGCCGCTTACGCACGCCGCTATCGTTACTTCATCACTTCGCTGCTTCGTTACTTCAGCTTCTCGTGGTCAACTCCTTCACCGCGCGGTGCGCCTGATCAATCGCCTCATTCGTATACGCGTTCGCCCCTGCGTCAGAATTCGCAATCGCAATCCTTCCAAATGGCTTCCGCCCGACCACCCACGGCTTCTCTTCTTCCGTCCATTCCGGGTCGAACAAATAATTCGGCGTGTACGCATACCCATGTGCCCACCGATTCACAGTAATCGCTGCAATGTCGCGCGCCGGATCGAATCCCGCCCCGCCCAGCATCCGCCCCAACTGGTCGCGAACGTTGCGTTCGAACGTCGCATACGGCGTTGCCATCAATTCCACACGCCCCGCGCGATACTGATCTCGCATCGGCAGCCCCGGCCGGCAGGGCGTCCGCAGCATGAACAAGACCATCGGCTGCTCCGGATCGCTCGGAAACGTGTACTGCCCGACGCTCACTGGAAAATCCATCGCGGTGTACGTGTGATATCCGCCCGGCGAAACGATCTGGTGCACGCCCAGCTTCGAAAACGAAGTCCAATTCCGCAGCGCGACATGCGTGTACACAAGCGGCGTCTTCACCAGATACGCCATCGCCTCTTTCTGCCTCTCCGGCAGCTCGGGGCAGATGTAAGGGATCATCATGTTGTAGCAGGCGAGCACGCAGTTCTTCGCTCGCACCGAGTGCAGCGTCCCTTCGCGCGAATATGCAATCTCGACTTCCTTGGCGCCGTCAGCCGACCCACTTTCGCCCGCGGCCCGGCCCGGCGTCACATGCTGTACATGCACCACCGTGCTGTTCAGCCGCAG
>JAFAZL010000782.1 GCA_019239815.1 Acidobacteriota bacterium | reverse complement strand
CGGTAATGCGAAATCGAGTGTCCGACCAAGGTGGGGGAATCGGGCATCGCGGGGATTCTATGAGCGGGCGGGCTGGCGCGTCAAATGATGAAACGGAACGCGAGCGATGTCGGAACGACGGTTGGCGGGGACGGAAAAATCCGCACCCTTCTAAAACCAGACGCCCTTCGACAAGTAGCCTCAGGGTAAAAGTGCGGCACCCAATGGCCTCGAACGGTGACGCTAGATGTTGAGAAGGGCTTGGTCGAGGTCGGCGATGATGTCTTCGACGTCTTCGAGGCCGACGGAGAGACGGACGAGGCCTTCGGTGATGCCAACACGATTGCGAACGTCGGTCGGCATGGACGCGTGAGTCATCGAAGCCGGCAGTGAGATGAGAGTCTCGACGCCGCCGAGGCTTTCCGCGAGCGAGCAAAGTTTGACCTGGTTGAGGAAACGGCGCGCCCCGTCGAGAGTTTCGAGGTCGAAGGAGAGCATCGCGCCGGGGCCGCGCTGCTGCTTGCGTGCGAGTTCGTGCTGGGGGTGAGAGCTGAGTCCCGGATAGTAAACCCTTTTCACTTTTGGATGTGCGTCGAGATGGCGGGCTACTGATATCCCGTTGGCGTTGTGCTGCAACATTCGCACCGCGAGCGTCTTGATTCCGCGCGAAATAAGAAAACAATCCATGGGGGCGAGGCCGCTGCCGGCGGAGCGCTGGATGAAATAAATTTTCTCGGCGTCTTCCTGGCGCGTGAGGACGACGGCGCCGCCGGTCGCGTCGCTGTGGCCGTTGAGGTATTTCGTCATCGAGTGAACGACGATGTGGGCGCCAAGCTCAATAGGGCGCTGAAGATAGGGGCTGAGGAAGGTGTTGTCGACAACGAGCCGGATGTCGCGCGTGTCGATCAACTCGGCCATCTTCTTAATGTCGGTGACGAGCATTGTCGGGTTGGTTGGGGTCTCGATATATAGCATCTTCGTGTTGGGGCGAAGAGCGGAGAAGACGGCTTCGGGTTGCGAAGTGTCAACGAAGCTGAATTCGAGGCCGAAGTGGACGAGAAGCTGCGTCGAGAGGCGATACACGCCGCCGTAGACGGCTTCGGAGAGAACAACATGGTCTCCGGGACGCAGGAGACGAAACACCGCGTCGATGCCGGCCATGCCGGATGAAAAGGCGTAGGCGGCGCTGCCACCTTCGAGTTTTGCGAGCGTGCGCTCCAGAGCTTTGCGATTGGGGTGATTGGTGCGCGCGTAGTCGAAGCCGTTTCTGTACTTTCCGAATTCGGCTTGCACGTAGGTGGAGGTTTGATAGATCGGAGCGACGACGGCGCCAGTGTACGGGTCGGGCTCCTGACCGACGTGGATGGCATTTGTGGCGAAACCCATGAGGACTCCTGTCTCTGGAAAAAACGAAAGCCAAGACTAGTTGATGATGATTCCGGTGGTGCGGTCCGCGAGCACGAAGAAAGAGAAGAAGTCGCGGCGGTCGAGATCGTCTGCGTGGCGGGCCGGTCGAAGTGCGGTGCCATGCCGGCCTGTGGCGAACGAGATCCCACTGAAATCTCGCGGCAAAATGGTCCTCGTCAGCAGGATGGATCCTGAGGAGAAGGTAGCGTAGGGGAGAGGGCGAGTCAAATGTGACAACCACTCATGTTTCCAGGTTCAGCGACGAAGCGGAGGAGGGCTTCGACAAAGGGTGGACTTGACCCGCACGCGCAGTCCGTGGAGGATTAACGGTATACGGAAATGAGAGCTTCCAAGCTATTTTTGGTGATGACCTTGGGCCTGGTGCTGTTGGCGCCAGCGAACGGCGTCGCGCAGCAGCAAACGCCGCCAGCGAACAAACCATCGGAAGATCAGACCTCACGGATCACGGTCGAAGTATCAGGGGGCGAGAAATCGGCGCCGATCGAGAACGCCAGTGTCTATATCAAGTATGTAGAAGAGCGAAAGATAAAGTCGAACAAGACCGTCGAACTCAACGTGAAGACCAACCGTGATGGCTTGGCCCACGTTCCGGATGCGCCGTTGGGTCGAGCACTAGTTCAGGTTGTGGCGGACGGATGGAAAACGTACGGCCGATGGTACGACATCAGCGATGCGAAGCAGACGATCAAAGTCCATCTCGACAAGCCGCCTAAGTGGTACTGAGTGAATCTCCGATTTGCGTTGCAAGAAAGTTTTTCGCTGCGCGTTCCTGGTCTCGATTTTGGGTTTGAGAGATTTTTTGGACTGAGTTTTTGCACCCAAATAGTGCAAACCGCTTCAGACTACTGAGAAATATGTAGTTAGCCCTAGAGAAGCCACCATTTTCCACCGACTTATCAACACTTGTGTTGAAAACTTCACAGAGCAGAAATATTGTGTCGCAGTTTCGGAACTTCATTTGCAAATGCCTGCGCTCGACGTTTCGAGGGGCACGATGACGAGGAAGACTAACGGAACACAGGAATGAAGAACGACACTTTTGAAGGACCTTTTTCGCTGCTTCAAATGTTTTGGGGCAACATCGCCGCGCGCCCGTTGCGCGGTGCGCTCAGTATTATTGCGATCGCGATCCAGGTGATTTTGGTTTTGATGATTGTCGGGCTGACGTCGGGGATTGTGTCGGAGTGGGGCAAACGAGCGGAGGGTGTTGGCGCGGACATTATGGTGCAGCCGCCGAACTCTTCGATTTTTCTGGCGTTTGCGAGTGCGGTGATGCCGCAGTCGCTCGGTCCACAGATCGAAGCGCTGCCGCAAGTCGATGAGGTGTCGCCAGTTGTGATTTTATCGGAGCCAAAGAATCTCGTGATGGTTTACGGCATCGACTACAAGCGATATAACGCGCTGAGCCGTGGATTTTTGTTCCGCGCCGGTGCAGCGTTCGACGGACCGGATCAGTTGATTGCCGACGACATCATGGCGCAGCAGCGCCATTTGAAAGTGGGAGACAAGATCACGCTGCTGAACCGGCAGTTTACGGTGAGCGGCATCGTCGCTCACGGTAAGGGCGCGCGATTTTTTATACCG
>JAFAZL010000757.1 GCA_019239815.1 Acidobacteriota bacterium | reverse complement strand
CCCGCCGATGGCACGCCGCGCCACCTGCATTGCGTGCCCCGTGCCATGCTGCGGAAATTGCAAAACCGTGCTCGCACCCGTCGGCTCGACAACTGCCGCGACTTGCTCGGCCTGGTGTCCAATCACCACCACCGTCTTCTTGGCGCCAAGCGGCGCGCACGCCCGCAGCACCTGCTCGACCAGCGTCCTTCCGCCAGCCTGGTGCAGCACCTTGGCGAGATTCGACTTCAGCCGGGTGCCTTTGCCCGCAGCCAACACCACGATTGCCAGATCTTTGTTTGCCATGACGATTCAATTCTGGAGGGAGTCGCCACCCGCTGCAAAGTGGCGTTTTGTCAACACGATGCGAAAATCGTAAGTCTAAAGCCTATCCCACAAATTCTGGCCGGCAGGGCATGGGTTCAGCCTGCCGAAAAGTCACGATAAAGAGAGGCTTTAGGCGTTGCGGTCTTGGCGAATCATCGCCATTTGCGAAATGGCCTCTAGTCCGCAGCCGGACTGGCCGCATGTTCGTGATCGTGGTCGTCCACCCCTTCACCGATCGCGCCCATCGCATCGCTCGAATCCGTCGCAATCGTCCACGACGAAGGGTCCGCCAACAGCTTGCTTACCAGCGCCGTATGCAGCGAATGCCCCGCCTTATACGCCTCGACCCGCGCCAGCAGCGGCAACCCCGCCAGCGCCAAATCCCCAATCAAATCCAGCGCCTTGTGTCGCCCGAACTCATCCGCGTACCGCAGCGGCCCATTCATCACGCCATCATTCGTCAGCACAATCGCGTTTTCCAGCGACCCGCCGCGGATCAATCCCATCGACCGCAATGGCTCGATGTCCCGCTCAAAACAAAATGTCCGCGCCCGCGCCAGCACCTGCCGGAACGTGTCCGGCCCAACCACCGCCTCCACTTGCTGCTGCCCCACCAGCGGATGCGGAAAATCCACGTAGCACCGCACGCGAAATTCATCCGCCGGATAAATCCCGATGCGCCGGTCTCCCTCGATCACTTCCACCGGCTTCAACACCTTCAAATAACGCCGCTTCCGCCGCAGCTTTCGCACGCCCGATCGTTCCAGCATCTGCATGAACGGCTCAGCCGACCCGTCCAAAATGGGAATCTCGATCGAATCGATATCGATAAATATGTTGTCGATCCCGCACGAATAAATCGCCGCCAGCAAATGCTCTGTCGTCGATAACAGCACGCCCTGCTTCATCAAGCTCGTCGCATAGCTCACGCGCGCGACGTTGTTTCCATGGGCTTCAATGGGAAAGTTGTCGAGATCGACGCGGCGAAAAACGATGCCGGTGTCGGCGGGAGCCGGCACCAATCGAATGTGCCCGTACGCCCCGGTGTGAAGTCCGACGCCCTCGGCAGTCGACGGACGCTGAATGGTAGTCTGGAACATCGGTCTTTACAGGATACCACGCTGTCATGCCCTGTTTCACGACTTTCTTCCATACAATCAATAACTTATGGACAGTAAGTGTCCATTCTATCAAGCCGGTGTGGCAAACAGACAACAAATCTCACCATGCGGCGTGTCTTTCCCGCCCCGTCCCGGTACCTGCAGTTTGCGGGAAACGTGGGTTGACCTACCCTTTGCCCTTTCGTGAATGGAGGGCTCTTCTTCTGTACCCTCCGTTTTTGACCTCCCGTGTCTTCCCGCGATCCTCGTCATCACGATTACCTTCAGGCTTCCTTCCGCAATCCCACAGCGTCCTATAGCTGTGCAGTGTTATACTGCTCTTTCCAAGCTGTGCAGGTGAGGATATGAATCGAAAAGCACGCTTCGCCATCATCGCCGTCTCGGTGGCCATCTTCTGTTACGCCGGTATCGGCCACGTTCTCGGCCGCACCCCGGACGACAAAGCCTACAAATCCCTCACCGTCTACGGCGAAGTCCTCAACAAGATTCAGGCCGACTACGTCGACGAGCCAAACATGCACCTCGT
Source organism: Acidobacteriota bacterium (assembly GCA_019239815.1). Next base: position 5,077 of record JAFAZL010000757.1, on the reverse strand, counting down.
CACCGCCGGTGCGCTCCACGGCTTGCTCGAATCGCTCGACGCCGAATCCAGCTACCTAACGCCTCGCGAATACACCGAGTACAAGCAGAAGCAGCAGAGTTCCGCGACCGGCGAGACCGGCCTCTCTCTCAGCAAGCGCTTCGGCTACGTCATCGTGATTTCCGTCCTGCCCGACAGCCCGGCCGAAAAAGCCGGCATCCACAGCGGCGACATTTTTGAGTCCGTCGGGGGCTTCACAACGCGCGATATGTCCGTCGGCCAGGCGCTCAATCTGTTCAACGGCCAAGTCGGTACCGGCGTAAAAGTCGGCGTGATCCGCCGCGGCAAAGCCGACCCGGACTCGGTCGAAATCGTTCGCCAAAAGCTCACACCTGCGAAAGTTGTTGCTCAAAAAGCCGATCCCGACGTTCTCGCGCTGCGCCTGACCTCGCTCGATCCTGGCCGCGCCGACGATGTCCGCAATCGCCTGCTCGAAGCCGAGAAGCAGGGCATCCACAAAGTGATTCTCGATCTTCGCGAATGCGGCCGCGGCCCATCAACCGAAGCCGTCGCCGTCGCGCGTCTTTTCATTCCAAACGGCACGATCGCCACGTTGAAAGGCCAGACCGTTTCGGCGCAGGTTATGTCCGCCGAACCGTCGAAGGTCGTCTGGAAGGGCCCCGTCTCGGTCCTGATCGACGGCACCACTTCCGGCGCCGCGGAAGTTCTTGCGTCCGCGATCGTCGCCAACAAGCGCGGCGACGTCGTCGGCGAGCGCACCTTTGGTCTCGCCTCCGAACAGAAACTCATCACCATGGACGACGGCTCCGCACTCTTCCTCACCGTCGCGAACTACTACAACGCCGCCGGCAAGCCGATCCTCGAAGACGGCGTCGAGCCCACCGAAGTCGTCCGGGCCACCGCCGAGAATGACGATGACGGTGACGACGATTCAAACGCCTCGAACACTCCTTCGACCGCCAAGCCGCAACAGTTCGGTCCTCGTCCGCTTTCGCCGGAAGACCAGATTTATCGCAAAGCGCTCGACCTTCTGAAGAACCCTGGTGCCGCGAAGAAGGCCGCCTAATCCCGGGCAACTCCGCGCATCCCAGAACCTGTAGACCAAAACTAATTTCTATTTCGGGGCTCATTTAGCGAGAATATCTCGCGTGATCGCGCTCTTTTTGGGTCGTGAAAAATCCCCACGACGAATTCGACGTCTCTTCGCATTGTCGCTCGGGGCGACTCTCGCGTTCTCATTTCTGATCGCCGGATGCAAAAAATTGAACCCGCTGAACGCGGCTGAAATTCACGTCATTACGCATGAATTCGTTAACGCAGCAAAGTCCGAAGGCCCTCTGAACGTTTCCGCTCGTACCACTCTCGACGCTACAGACAACGCGCAGGGAAGTACCGATCACATCACGATCACGCTCCGTCAGCCTTCATCCCAAACCGCCGCCCGCGCCGATAGGGCTCTGGTCTTGCAAGCGCTCGACGACGTTGCAGTGAAGCACGAGCTCACACGCACCGGCATGATCGAAAACCGCGAAGGACTCGCCTTCAAATATCTCCGCGGCGAAATCCCAACTCACACGATTCATATTTCCGAAACCACAATCCCTGCGGTCGAACTCGCGCCGAATACAAATGCCAGCCCTCGCCTCGCGATCATCCTCGACGATCTCGGCCAGGATTACGCCGTCGCGGAAGCCGTCTTCGCACTCGGCTATCCACTCACGATCTCCGTCCTCCCCAATAATCCGCATTCCGTCGACATCGCCAAAGAAGCGCATCGCCGCGGCTTCGAAGTCATGCTGCACCTCCCCATGGAGTCCGTCAGCCAGCGCCACCCCGAATCGCACGAACTTCGCCCCGGCATGTCGCAGCGTCAAGTCAGCGCACTCGTCAACGGATTCATCGCCGCCGTCCCCGACGTCTCTGGCGTGAACAATCATCAAGGCTCCGAATCCACCGCCAACATTCCTCTGATGAACGAACTGATGCCCGTCCTGCGCGAACACAAACTGTTCTACATCGACAGCCGCACTACCGCCGCAAGCATCGCGTTCGACGCCGCGCGCCACGCCGGAGTGCCTGCCGCGTATCGCAACGTTCCATTTCTCGATGATGTCGCTGAAGTGGGCGCCGTCAGCCGCCAGTTACGCCTTGCCCTGCGCGAAGCGCGCGAAAAAAACGAGGCCATCGCGATCGGCCATCCGCATCCAGCCACGCTGAAAGCACTGCGGGAAGTTTTGCCCGATGCCAAAGCACAAGGAGTGCGCCTGGTCTACGCCTCGGAACTCGTTCGCTGATTCTCGCCGCCTGCCGGAGCAGACGGCGCCTCGATCGAAACCGCGGATTCACCGGTAGGAACCGGACCGATCGGCGCGCCGCTCGCAACCAACTCCGGCTTCGCCGGATACATCCGGTGCACGACGTAAAAGAAAATCGCCAGAATCATAAAATCCAGAACGCTCGCCTCCGGCCCCGCCGTTCCACCGACCAGCCAAGCCGGCCCGTCGTGAATCACCGCGCTCGAAAGATGACCCGGTAAAATCACGCCGCTGTCCGGCACCGAAAACAGAAACGTCTCGCCAAAATCGAACGCCGCATGCATGCCAAACGCGAACCACAGAGACCCCGTCCTCCGCAATGTGAAGCACCAGAAAATCCCAACCACAACTACGCCCGCGATTCCCGGCCAGTTCTCGCCCGGATTGGCAATGTGAACCGCTCCAAAGATCAACGACGTCACAATCGTCGCCGGCCAAAACCCAAAGCCCTTCGTCAAAGCGAATTGCGCGTACCCGCGGAATGCATACTCCTCAAAAAATCCCACGATCACAAAAAGCACAACCCAGAAAATCGCCCACTTCACGAGGTCCGCGCCGTGAACCTCAAGCGAGCCAAAACTGTAATACCCGGTTCCCCCAAGCACTCCGACGATTCCGCAAATCTCGACCAACCCGAATGCCGCGCCTTGAAAAAACAGCTTCCCCTGTCCGGCACCCCAAGGCAGCCCATACTCACCCAGTCTCCGCCCCTCCAGCCGCGACATGACCCAAGCTGCCAGCAAGGCTCCGATCGCTTTGGAGGCCTCTGAATAAAACAGCCCACTCGTGTATAGATTCGACCGAGTGACGAGCCCGGCCATCGCCGCCAGCGTTTCCATCGTGGCGCTGAACCCGACGAGCAAAATCACAAACAGAAACACCCGCAGCACCACGGCTCCCGGCCTCAAACTCTCCAGGATCCCTGGCTCAGCCGCACTTGGACCTTGCGGCATCAGATTCGGCCCGACGTTTTCGTTTGTACCCGTCTCAGTCTCCACACACGACTAACCGTTTTCTACCAATTAACCGGCGCCAGTCGGTCGCCGCCATTTGTGCTTCGCTATCTGACAGAAAACGCTTGCATTGCTGCGATAACCAGTGTTTTACTGCTAACCGGTTATCAACTTCATCGGGCAAAAGCACATCTCCTTCTCTCTGGAGGCTCGAAAATGTCTCCGTCCGCCGAAATTGTCGTCCTTTTGGGTGGTCGCCTCGCCGTCGATTTCGCCAACGCCCCATCCTATCCCGGCGCACCCTTCAACGATCTGTCGTGGGAAGAGTTCATCGGCTTCCTTGAAGCCGCACGAATCGTCTCTTCCGAACGGAGCGAACAGCTCCTTACGCTGCCCGAGACCGACCCGCGCGCCGCTCATGGCCTTTTGACCCGCGCCACCAAGCTACGCGATGCGCTGCGCGAAATCTTCTCCGCCTTGGTCAAAGGCGAGCCAATCTCGCCTGTCTGGACCAACCCGATCAACGACGTCCTACGCATCACCGAAGGTCACGACGAGCTGACTCAAATCGATGGACGCTGGAAGCTCCAGTTCGTCGCCCGCGAAACCGGCCTCGACTGGCTGCTCGCCGCCGTCGCTCGCTCGGCCGCGGAAATTATGCTCGAAGGAGAAGCCGCCAAGGTTCGCGTCTGCGCCAATCCCGCCTGCGGGATGTTCTTTTGCGACAAATCCCGCACACACAAGCGCCGTTGGTGCTCGATGGCCATCTGCGGCAATCGCAACAAGGTAGCCACATTCGCCCGCCGCCGCTTTCCCAGCGCCGCGCGAGCTGCCCGGGCTTGATGGCGCAGACAGGTTGCGGCACGACACGTTTTGAATCCGACCTCGCGCCAGCGGCAGCCAATCACTTCGCCGGAGCACGCAGTGACTTTACGTATTTCGGCGCCTCGCCCTTCGACCACGGATCATACGTGTGCGCGAACACCAACCGTTCCGCCAGCGGCGGATGCGAATACAGCCAGAACGTAATCAGGGCCGGCGGATTCGGATCGGCCAATCCAATTTCCCCTAAGACCTGAAACGAATGCGCGGCGACTTCCGGCGCATTCGGCACAATCCCATGAATCACCTCGAGCCCGTAAATATCCGAGTTGTGCTCCTGCATCCGGCTGTAGCCGTTTTCGATCGGCATCGAAATAAAGATCAGAATCTCCAGGATAAGTAGCATCGCCGCCAGCGAAGCCCAATCCTCGGGCCCTTCAATTCCCCAACTTCGCCCCCACTTCGCCATCGCCCAGTTGAACAAGCGATAGCCAACGAAAAGCGCTGCGAGCAGCCCAAACGCGAAAAACGCGAAGCCATTGCGAATGTGGTTCAAAACGTAATGCCCGGCCTCATGCCCGAAGATAAAGAGCGTTTCGTCTGTCGTCAGCTTCTGTACCGTCGTGTCCCACACAACGATGCGCTTGGACGCCCCAAAACCCGTGACGTAGGCGTTGACATCGTTCGTTTTCTTGCTCGCGTCCATCAGGAAAATGTGATCGGCCGGGATGTTAAGTCCGGTGCGCTGCACCACTTTCTCGATGTCCGCGGTAAGCGCAGGATGCGTTTCCTCCAGCGGACGAAATGTGTGAAACATTGGATCGACAAACCACGGGCTGATGAAAAAAATGAAAAGCAGAATAGGCAGCGCCGCGACCCAAAAGTAAAACCACCAGCGGCGCGGGCTCCAGCGCATCACGCGAAACAAAACCATCACCATCAAAATGGCCGCGCCGATTCCCAGCAATTCGCTTTTGGCCCAATCCC
>JAFAZL010000642.1 GCA_019239815.1 Acidobacteriota bacterium | reverse complement strand
TTGGTGGCAGAGCCGGCTGGGACTGAAAGAGCTGACCAAGGAGATGGCCGGAATGGTTGTCGCCATGTGGGAACTCAAGGGTGGTACCAAGGGTAACCCCGCTCCCCCAGCCGTTGTGGCCCTGTACGAACTAAGACCGCAATAAGTGGTATAGAGCAGGACGTAACACACCACATTTAGAATCGGCAATTTCCCTTTACTCTCAGTAAGTCCCGTACTATCTTCGCAAATCTGAGTCGTCGCTCGCCTCCCCACTGCCGACGAAACGCGACTTTGAATTCAAACTTTGCGTTGAGGTGTCCCGATGTGGAAGAAAGAAGACTCAAAGCCTCAGGGAGTTGCCGAAACACCCAGTTCCGTAGCTCCGGCTTTGCAGAGCCACCGGGATACCCCCGGCTTTAGCCCGGCATCCTCCCAGCCGCCCACTTCATCCAGGGCCACGGCGTGCATCAGCCAGGGCATCAAGATCAAGGGCGAGATCACCGGCAGCGAAGATCTTTTCATTGACGGGCCGGTGGAAGGCAAACTGAATTTAGGGAGCAGCAGCGTGACGGTCGGCCCGAATGGCACGGTCAAGGCCGATATCACCGCTCGCGAAGTCGTAGTTCGCGGCCGCGTCGAGGGCAAGATCGCCGGCAAAGAGCGCGTTCAGCTTTGGAATACCGGACAGGTCAGCGGTGAAATCTCCACGCAGCGTCTGGCCATCGAAGATGGCGCGGTCCTTCGCGGCAAGGTCGAAACTGGCCGCCCAGTCGACAAGAGCGAAGACCGTGCGGTGAGCGCAGGTAAACCAAACGGCGCGTCCGTCCCAGCAGCCACCACGATCTAAGACATGACCCTATTGAACAAGTTTGGCATTGGACCAGCCAGCGGCGGCAGGGGAGTTACGCAACCGGGCAAGCCGGGTGGGCACGAGGCGGTCGGGAGTAAGACTCAGTCTCACGGGCACGGCGGGAACATGCCGGCGGCCGTGGGTACGACCCGCGCACCTGCGGTCGGTGTGGAAAGCACGCGCGTTTCCAACGGGCTCAAGGAGTTGATGTGGAATCTCGACGGGCTCGGCCGCGGCACGCTGCTGGATATGGGCGGAGCGTGGCAGGCGACGCTCAGCTTTTTTATCGAGAAGGGATTTCGCGTCACGACCGATGATTTGCTTCGTACCTGGAAGCAATTTCTCGAGAACGAAGAGAAAGAGTATCGCGAGCGAAGCAAGTCCGATCAATCGCTGGACCTTTCGCCAGCAGTCCGCGCGAATCGATTCTTCGAGTCAAATATTCAGTATCCGATGTCGTCGTTCGACGTGGTGCTGCTGTGGGATCTGCTCGATTATCTCGATCCGGCAATGGCGACGCGCACGGTTGCGGCGATTACGGATTTGCTGCGTCCCGGCGGAATCGTTTTCACGATGTTCCACAGCAAGAAGCCCGAAGGATTTCAGCGGTATCGAGTCGCCGATGCGGGCACTCTGCAGGTTATCTCCGCGAATGTGATTTGCCCGGCCCAGCGTGTGTATCAGAATCGCGAGATTCAGGATCTCTTCGGCCGCTACCGCACTGCGAAATCATTCATCGCCCGCGACCAGCTTCGCGAAAATCTCTTCATCAAGTAAATCACCGAGAATCGAGTAGGGGCACGGCAATGCCGTGCCCCTACTCTTTCTACGCATTATCAGTTGGATGTGGCCGGAAACCGGCCCGGCATGCCGTGTTCAGCGTATGTTTTTGCCGCGTCCACCATGTCGCTGCCATCATCAGCGCCGTCCCAACCACTGGCGCTGCAAACTGCCTTGTGATGGATTTTGACGAATGTCTGCCGCTCTAGATCAATCCTCCATGCGTCGAGCGCGGTGATCATCTTGGTGCTGCCTTTTCTTATTGCAGTTCCAACGAGCACGTCAGTTGGCGCTTGAGAATCGAAGCAGCGAAACTCAAAGTCCTTGTCGATATTTGTCAACTGAACGAGATCGCGAATCACGCCGCAGTGTTCGGCATCGCCCGTTGGTTGTACGATCAACAGAATTTTCCTTTTGTTGAGATTCAGATAGGACAGAGTTGTCTGCTGCGTTTTGTCCAGTCGCAGGCTGAAGTCGGAGTGCCCCGACTTAAGTTCAGGTGCGCAGGGACTCTTTCCGACAAATCTTTGCCTAAAATCCTGAGCGTTCGCCGCGCTTGCAATTGCCAAGATGCTTACAAGAAGCGCCAAGATTCGCGTTCGGCTCATTTATTCCTCCGAGCTGGCGTCGCAAAGTGGATCCTGCCACGTTCAGATTTTAGCGATGTGTGGTGACGGCTTCCAGGATTTGCTCCCAGACAGTTTCGTCGAACATGCCCAGGATGCGGGCTTTCGTATGTTTTTGCGCGGCGGTTTCCATTTCGGCGTGGCGTGCTAGGACGATGCCGCGATCGCAGTGGGGAAGTAGTGTAGGAGCCTCGCCGGTGCCAGCAATGCCGATAATGGCTGGGTGAGAGCGAAGTGCGCGTTCGTAAAGTTTTGTGAGATCACTTACGCATTGCTTCAGGCTGGCGCCGACTGCGGCGGACCACATGACGCCGTGTTGGCGCAGCGCGATTTTCTGTTCCGTGGCGGCGTTCTGAAATCGTGTTACGTCCGTTTCTGTGGCTCCCGCGAAAAAAAATAATTCGTCGAAGTCGCGCTGACGGGCTAGTTCCGCTTCTCGTTGGGGGAGGCCGGTGTTTTGCGTCAGCTCGCGCGGCGAGAGTGAACGCAGGGGAACGACTTCGACGCTGGTTTCTTCGGAAAGGGAATCGAGCGCGTCCTTTGCTGCCGGCAAGATCTGGGCGACAGGGATTGTGGTGAATCGCCCGAGGCGGACGGTTTTCGTCGTTGGCTTGAGGTGGAAGTAATCCTCGGGCAAGTAAACGGCGCAACCGTCTTCCGCGATGAAGGGGCTGGCATGGCCGAAGCGGCGGCGCGGCTCATCGATCTGCAAGCGGGAACGTGAAGTCACCCAGACGGACGGGATGCCGTTGTGGTCGAGCGCAGCACAGAACTCGTCGAATCCGGAGACGGCTTTGCCGCGGACGGGAATGATCGAGTCAATGGCGATGAAGAGGATGGACTGGGTCTGGCGCAAGCGCCCTCCGCAGGTAAGCGGATTATTCTATCCGGGTCAGCGACGGCGACCAAATACGGTGCCCTGGGCCACACGAAAATCGGCTGGGGCAAACTTGTTCGAAACGAACATGATATAACCCGTCGTTTTTCTTGAGAGTGTGCAAGCAGCTGATTCGGAGCGGGTTACAAGAATCCAGAAAACGGGGAGTGCGCAAGACGTTGAATCTAGATAGGTTACAGTCTTGCCAGTTGGGAAATATGGGCCCGGAAAATAAAAAAAGCGCCGACCGGGGCGCTCTCCAGGCGTGGTTTTGACTAACCAAAAATGTAACCGGAAACCGGCCGGAAGTCAATGGCGATTTGACCCAATTGGGTGACGTCCAGATTGGTGCAGCGCTGCGCGTCGCGACGTGTCTCACGAACAGTCGCTCGGAGTGAACTTCGATGTCTCTTAAGTCGGACGATTTGCCGTTTGAACGGCTCGTTGTACGCAGGCCAAGATTTCGGTTGGGAGGCAAGTCTTTGTATATCAGCAGTATATGAAACTGAAGCCACCTGTACTACTGGCAGACCGATTGCCCTTTGGTACAGGTGCAGACCGCACTGCAACGTCGCCGAACTGCCCACTCACGGGCGCTCTATCGGGAGAACTATACATGCTGAACCTGAAAGGCCCTGCTTCGGAGTCACACAAGAACGTCGTGCTCGTTGTCTGTCTGCTGGTGATGTCGGTGATGTGCATCGGTCTGATCTGGCAAGCGCAGATCATTGCGAATCAACGCGAAGACATTAAGTGGCTACAGACGCTGAAGTTTGGCGGATAAGAGTTGGCGTGTTGCTGAGAGCGGGGTTTCGCATTGTCGTGAGTTGGGCTGTGCGTTTCGAAGCTTGCTTGGGACGAAAAATTCGAAGGCCCACCCTCACAAACCGAGGATTGGGCAGCCGAGACCCCATTTAGGCTCCTGCTTGGACACCAGTCGGGCGGAGCAAGCCCGCCCCTACAGACTCCTGATGCACATTTGAAACGCCCGGCCCACCGCGACGTTGGCTGACTGAGTGAATTCCCACAACCTTCCAAGACTTTCGCCTGAAAGACGGCATCCGTCGTGCTCTTTTTTGAGGTGATGCGAGATTTGTCGCAAACTTTCGCGACTCGCGGCGAAAAAGTGTGGTTCAATGATCTCGCCGAGGGTTTACGGATTGGGAGATTTAACGTGAGATACATCCTGAAGTTGGCGTTGGTTGCGGTTGTTCCGGCGTTGTTGATTGTCGGTTCGGTGAGCGCGGCGCAGCATCATCACCGGAAGGGGCGTAGGGCGCATCATCATGCGAGTCACCGTCAGGGGCACACGGCGACACGGCATCAGAATCCGAATCAGTAAATTTTAATTTCGACGCTTTGACCTTGGTGAAGGCTAGCGCCTGAGATCCTTCGCTTAGCGAAGGATGACAACGGTTTTTGTTAATTTGAGATCTGAAAATGAGAACGGGGAGCCGGTGGCTCCCCGTTTCTATTTTGCTGTGTCGTCTCGGAAGCGCCGCGAAACTGAGCGTGTTTCTGGGCGACGCGCACCGCAAAAGCGGTGTGATCAGCTTGTGCTTCGCTCTAAGCCCGGTGGAGTCATGCTCCCCTCCGAAGCTAAGTGAGCTCACGACTCTGGTGTACGCCCGTGATAGCCAGAGCGCAAGAGGGAAGGATGCTTAGTACTTGAGGAAAATGGTGGATGGGCTGGATAGACTGGCTTGGAGTCTGCTCGTTTGTGGGTCACACCGTGACTAGGCTGAAGGTGAGATCCTTCGCGAACCCTAGCGGGTTCGCTCAGGATGACAATGCGTTTTTGTTCGGGAATGTAAGAATGCAAGACGCAGCGATTTTGCGGACTGGGGCGCAGCACTGCTGCGCCCCTACACAATTGTGCTTGAGTCGCCGATGCATGGGGGACGCTTCGTGCTGTTCGTCGACCGAAAAGGAAAAGGGGCGCTGGGCGTGGCCCAGCGCCGGTTCGGACCCGGTCGCGGCGAATATGCGCGATGAAGGGTTCGCTAAGAACGAAGAAGCGGCGACATTGCTGTCGCCGCTTTGGCCAAAAATGGCGATGCGACGACCAAGGGTCGTCGCATCGAGTAGCTTGAGCTGAGGAAGGCGGCACGAAGCCGACTTCCGTTTGGGTTGGCCTAGCGGCCGGAGGTCGAGCTGGCGGCAGCCGCCGGCTGCGCCGAGTTCGCTTTCGGAATGCTGATGTAGCCGCTGACGGTGTTCTTGCCGGCCTTGTTGATGACGACTTCTTCGGGGTAACGTGCGCCCTGAGTGTAGAAGAAGATGGGCTCGTTGAGAGCGCGGTTCTTCTTTACGAACTTCTTGTCTTCGACCGTCATTTCAACCGTGAAGCGATTGTTCTTTTCGTTCACGCCCTTGAGTTCGACGGTGATGTTGCCGGCCTTGACGGGCTTGTTCTTACCGTCCACCGTAAATTCGACGTAGTCGCGCTCACCGAGGCGGCGGAGCTGGTCAATCTCATCGTGGTTGCGTGCGATGAGCGTGCCCATCTCGCTGCGCGCCATCTTGAGGTCTTCCTTGGTCGAATTCAGGTCGGTCTGAACGCCGCCCACCTTGGTGTCCACGGTCTTGACGTCATCGCTGGTGGCCTTGGTGGCGAGTTCGGTGTGAACCGAGCTGTCGAGTGCGGTCAGCTTCTGAGTCGTCGCGTCGTTGGCCTTAGCGGCGTCTTCGCGAGCGGTCTTGAGCTGGCCCTGGGTAATCTTGAGCTTTTTGGTGACGAGGGTCAGGTCGCCCTGCAGGTCGGCATTTGCCTTTTCATCCTGCGCCAAGCGGTCCTTGAGGGACGACACATCCTGCTGCACGGACTGCTCGGACTGCTTGATTTGAGCGGTCATAGCTTGCTGCGTGGTGTCGAGTTTTGTGGAGGCGTTCCAGCCAAACCACAGGCCACCGATCGCGATCAGACCAAGAACGATCATCGCGGGCAGGTGCCAAGACGGCGATTCTCTTTCGACGATTGTTTCTGACATATTGGGTATTTCTCCTCACCCTGATCGGGCTGAATTTGGGTTTCCCTCAAGTTAAACGGCCCGTGGCTGGAAAGGAGCATGCGCCGCGCCAAATGACCAGGGTGGTCTGGCTCGTTGGTTCCGACTGCAAGTCATTCTGGAGACTGAGGTTATGCAAGGTGATTCCTGTATGGGAAAACTCGTGGAAGTACTAGTCCGGGGAAAGATTACTCGGTGTCCATTTTTTCCACCGAAAAATGCTCGCTGTGGAAAACAGAAAGGTGACAGTTTCTCGGGATCGGCTAGGGTTTGGCTGTACTGAAGGAGCCGACCTAGGGCAATTCTATCTCTTCGAAGTCGGATCACGCATCGAAGACCAACGACTTATCCATATCGAGCAACTGACTTCTATACGCGTGGATGCCCGCGAAGCCGGCGGCGAACAAAGGTACGAGAAGAAGGATGCGGAACGGTTCAACGAGAGCCCACTTCTCGATCTGCGGCAAATAATCAGTGAAGATGAAAAAACCGAAAAGATAGGCGACCAGCACCAAGCCCGAGTTACTTTCAAATTGTGGGTAAGGGCAGGTGAATGGGATCTTGCGGAAATTCGCGATCAGGACCTCAACGAGAAGAGCTGAACTGCCGATAAAAATTGCGGTGTGGAGAGTGGCGGCCTGAAGGCCAAAAAAGTATAGCGTGGCCGCGAACGTCAAAGGCGCGAGCCACGATAGCGTCAGCACATGCATGGCCCTGCGTGCAATGGGTCTCGCGGGATGAGAATCGCTGTCGATCCACATGCGGAAAATCCAGTTCGCTCGCAGGTCGGCGGGTATTTCGAAGGCAAAGCGAATTCCGGCAAGCACGCAGTAGTTCAATACAAAAGGCACGGCGAGAAACTCCAGCGGCGGAAAGCGCTGCGACAACAGGAAGCTGATTCCGCGCGGAGTGTTCAGCGATTCGGTAGCGGCGACGAGGCCGAGGGCTGCAAACGCGAGGACGATCTGTAAATGCGCCTCGCTTCGGGACACCGTCGCGATCACGAAGCGGACGCAGGCGCACTGCGATGGACTCCACTTTAGGAGTTTCTCGAGTGGCGCAAGGAACGAAAGGGAGAGGCGGAGCCGCGCAACGGGAGGGTCATCCGCCATTTCCGGGATGCGAACGAACTGACGGCGAAAGCTAATGGCGTAGGTGATCAGCGCTACGACCATCGCTGTGAATAGCGCCACGAGCGCCGCCTGAGTCATGGCTTGAACGCCAGGTTCGACTTTGTGGATCCATACTGTCCGCGCGATCCCGATGAAAGAAACCGGTGGCGTGAGAGACAGGAGGCGCCCGTTCGAGGTCGATAGATGACCGAATTGCTCGGGCACGACAAAAGTCGTTGCCAGCAAGACCAGTAGCACGAGGCCGACGGCAAACCGGACTAACAGCGAAATGCGGCGAAATGCAGTGGCAGGGAGAACGGACATCAAGAATCCTGCGATCGCGAACACGGCAAAAAAGCTGAAGGCACTTGCTAGGAAGACAGCTATGCCGTGGCCGGCCATGAACCGAAACCAAACGTCGAGATACGGCTGCGATCCCATTACCGCGATCGGATAAAAAAGCAGAGAAGCGGCATTCACCACAACCATGAGAAAGCCGGCGAAGATCAGAATTGCCAGGAAGTTTGCGGAAAAGATCACCTTCAAAGAGATCGGCAACGGAACGAGGTTCGCGTAGTCGCGTCGATCAAGAAAAATGGCGTCCCAACGCCATAGCGTTGCAATTCCCGTGACAACGACGGAGAGCGTGATGAAGAAATATTCATCGGGGATTGTGGCGGCAAAGGTGTCGAAGTTGCGTTCGCCGCGAAGGAAGTGAATCAGAGAGCCGTACTTTTCAAACATCAGAAGGGAGACCAACAATCCAGGCATGGCGAGAAGGACGGTGACGATTCCGACTCCCATGTCGAGTTGCCCCTGTTCGTCGTCGGTGCCACCGTGGAACATTCTGCCGAGGAAGATTCGGAGCAGCGCGCCGAATGGGGTTTTTGCGAAAGTGCGGAATCTGCGTGCAATCGCTGAATTTCGAAACCAGCCATTTTCGCCGTAAGCGGCGCCATCGGTCAGATGGTCGGCAGGGACATTGGGAGGATGAGGGGAATCCATGGCGGGTGCTAAGCGACGACGACGTCAACGATGTCGGTTGCGATTTTGGCGACATCGCGATCCTCGACTAATTGCAAAAAAGTTCCCTCGAGTGTGGTTTGGCCAATCTGTTCGCGGACTTCGGTCGTGGCGCCGTGTGCGATGACTCGGCCTTTGCGCAAGATGATGAGCCGGGAACAGACTTTTTCGACTACTTCGAGCACATGCGAACAGAAAAAGACCGCCTTGCCACGATCCCGAAGGGACTGAATCAATGTTTTGAAAACGAGGGCAGAAGTGACGTCGAGGCCGGAGAACGGCTCGTCGAGGATCAGGACATCTGGATTGTCCATGATCGCGGCGATGAGCAGGATGCGTTGCCGCATACCCTTCGAATAGGCGCCTATATTTACGTCGCCATGCTGGGCTAACGAAAACAATTCGAGCAAGGCCCCGATCCTCGATTTGCGCCGAGATTCCGGCATTGCTCGCAGAGTGCCGACCATGTCGAGATATTCCTTCCCGGTCAGGTAGGGATAGAGGTTCGCTTCTTCGGGCACATAGCCGAGGTGACGACGGTAAGCGACTAAATCTTCGTGAATATCTTTGCCGTTATAAGAGACGCGGCCGTTGGTTGGTTCCAGCAGGCCGGTCAGCATCTTTACGGTCGTGCTTTTGCCGGAGCCGTTGGGGCCCAGGTAACCGAGTACCTGACCGGGTCCGAGGTGCA
>JAFAZL010000500.1 GCA_019239815.1 Acidobacteriota bacterium | reverse complement strand
CGCTCGAAGCGACCCACTTCAAGATCGGCAAAGCTTCGGAGGTCTTGGGAATCAGTCGGAAGACACTGCTCGAAAAACGCAAGAAATATCAGTTGAAGTGAGCCGCCGCGATCGTTCCTCGAGGTTTGAAACTCAGTGAAAATCCGTTTGTTAATGCTAGGCAAGACGCGCCGGCCCGAGATGCGAACTATTCTCGATGACTATGTAAAACGCATCGGGCATCAATCGCCGATCGAAATTACTGAAGTGCGAGACGTCGAAGCCGCCGCGAAAAAACTGGATTCCGATCGCGCCGCCACCGTGATGCTGCTCGACGCCAATGGCAAGCGCTACTCCTCCGAAGCCTTCGCGAAGTGGATCGGCGATCAGCGGGACCGCGGCACACGCGAGCTCATCTTCGTTTGCGGCGACGCCGATGGATTTCCGGCGGTGCTACTTGAGCGAAAGCATCCCAAGTTTTCGCTGAGCGAAATGACCTATTCGCATGAACTCGCCCGCGTGATGCTCGCAGAGCAAATCTATCGCGCCTTCGCCATCCTCGCCGGCAGCCCTTATCCGAAGTAGCTCCGTCGCGCCTGGCTATCGCATTTGTAGGGGCGGGGCTTGGCCCGCCCGGTGTCGACACGACCTCAATCGCCCGCGAAGCCACGTGTCCGCATTAGGCGCAGCACGCAAATCTGTTGTACAACGTTAACCCTATGGCGCTCCGCATCATCCCCGACGAAGGCAAGCCCTCAGCCGCAATCGAGATTGCTCTCGAACACCCACTGCCGGACTACGACCTCGACCAGATGGATCAGCCGACGCCGCGCGACGTCGACAGCGTGCTCGTCTCGCAAGGCTTTCGCGATCTTGTCGACGACACCCGCGGTGTCTTGACCGAACTTCTCGCGAATGAACCGCACGCGGCATCGCGCGGCTACAAACTCGATCTATCGCACACCAATGAACACGCGCTCGAGCTCGATCAACTCACCGGCGCCATTTGCCCTGGAGATGACGAAGTGTATCGGCCCGGACTCTGGATCGTTCTGCACGACGTGCAGGCGAATCAAAAGGCAAGCCTCCCTCAAGCCACAAAAGAGCGTATCGCCGCCATCGCGAGCGAATTGATGAAGCGGCTGCAGCTAGACTGAACAAGCACAGAACGCTCGTTCGAACAACTCAATGCAAGGACCGCGAATGCCAGAAAACAAAGGACTCCTTATCGTTTATACCGGCCCGGGCAAGGGCAAAACAACGTGCGCGCTGGGCACCGCATTCCGCGCCGTCGGTCAGGGCCTGCGCGTTCTGATGGTCCAATTCATCAAAGGCTCGTGGCACTACGGCGAACTCGACTCCGCCAAAATGCTCGGCGACGACAAGTTCGAAATCCGCCCGATGGGCCGTGGCTTCGTGAAGGTGGGCGGCGCCGAGACGGACCCCGAAGACATCAAGATGGCCAACGAGTGCTGGGCCGCTGGCCGCGACGCGATCAACAGCGGCAAGTATGACCTGGTGGTCCTCGACGAGATCAACTATGTCATCAGCTACAAGATGCTCGACCCCGACGAAGTCGTCGAAAGCCTCCGTGCGCGCCCGGAGAACGTCCATGTCATCTGCACCGGCCGAAACGCCCACCCTAAGCTGGTCGAGCTTGCCGACCTTGTGACCGAAATGAAAGAGGTCAAACACCCCTACACAAAGGGCATTCTGGCCCAGCGTGGTATAGACTATTAATCTGTCCAACAGGCCGCCTTTCGCACGAATGCGGCCTTTTTTGTGAATCACAGGTTGAGTTGCCCTAATCCTTTAGTGACGTCTTTTCTGTTTTGTTTTGCTGTGACTGACTCGAACTGACTATGGCTTGGTTCAAGCGCGACAAAAAAGCAATCGAGCAGGCCACACCGCCCGAAGAGCGGAAGGTGCGCACCGAGGGCCTGTGGGTGAAGTGCGAATCGTGCGGCACCATCGTCTTCCGCAAAGATCTCGAAGCGAACTTGCTCGTCTGTCCCAAGTGCGGCTTTCACTTCAAAATGAACGCCAAACAGCGCCTTGAGATGTTGCTCGATGGCCGCTGGACCGAGCACGACGCTGGAATGACGTCAACCGATCCGCTGCAATTTGTCGATACGAAGCCATACGCTACTCGTCTTAAAGAAGCTCGCAAGAAGCTCGGCATGAATGATGCCGTGATCACCGCAGAGGGACAGCTCGCCGGTCGACCGGTCGTCTGCTGCGCGATGGAGTTCAACTTCATCGGTGGTTCGATGGGCGCCGTCGTCGGAGAAAAAGTCACGCGCGGTGTCGAACTGGCGCTCGATACGCGCCAACCGCTGATCGTTGTTTCTTGTTCCGGCGGAGCGCGAATGATGGAAGGCACGATCAGCCTGATGCAGCTCGCGAAAGTCTCAGCAGCGCTCGCGCGTCTTGACGACGCGAAAGTACCGTACATCTCGGTTTTGACCGACCCAACCACAGGCGGAGTCACCGCCAGTTTCGCCATGCTCGGCGACCTCAATATTGGTGAACCCGGCGCATTGATCGGATTTGCCGGCCCGCGCGTCATCGAACAGACCATCCGCCAGACGCTTCCCGAAGGCTTTCAGCGCTCAGAGTTCTTGCTCGAGCACGGATTTCTCGACGCGGTCGTCCCCCGCAAAGAATTGAAGTCTTTTATCGCATCCTCATTGGATCTCCTCCTGAGTTAGTCCAGGTCCGCGTCATGAACTACGAAGCAGCCGTTCGCTATCTCCTCTCGCTCGGCAGGGAACTCGCCGCGCCGACACAAGCCTCGGCGGCGAAGTTCGACCTCGAAAACATCACAGTATTGGCCGAACGACTCGGGCGACCCGACCGCGGCTATCCCTCTGCGCATATTGCAGGCACAAACGGCAAAGGGTCGACGGCTGCGTTTCTCGAAGCGGTTCTGCGCCACGCCGGATTTCGAACCGGGCTGAACACATCGCCTCATCTCGAAAGCATCAACGAACGCATCCGCGTCAGTGGCGAAGAAATTACCGACGAAGCATTCGCCGATATTTTGTCGCGCGTACAGGCGATCACCGAAGAGTTGCTGGCGGCAGGGAAATTACGCGCCCATCCCACATATTTCGAATGCGTCACCGCTATGGCATTCGAATATTTTGCCCAGCAGCGCGTAGAGTTCGGCGTCTTCGAAGTCGGCCTGGGCGGCCGGCTCGATTCGACAAACATTCTGACACCGGTCGTTTCGATCATCACCAGGATCGATTTCGATCACGAGAATTTCCTGGGCCATTCGCTTCGCGAAATTGCCGGA
>JAFAZL010000494.1 GCA_019239815.1 Acidobacteriota bacterium | reverse complement strand
TTGTGTTCCAGTTTGAAACGTTTCTCGAACCCACTCCTACGACTGCGCAACCCTTCTCCGCTCGCCAAACGCCTCGTGTGCCCGCTCTTACTCCCATTCAATCGTGCTCGGCGGTTTTGAACTGATATCATAGACAACCCGCGTCACTCCCGGCACCTCATTCACGATTCGAGTTGATATCCGTTCGAGTGCTTCCCCGGGCAATCGCACCCAATCCGCCGTCATAGCGTCGTCCGACTCTACAACCCGGACTGCCACTGTGAGCCCGTAGGTGCGTCCATCGCCCATAACACCCACGCTACGTACCGGCAGCAGTACCGCGAATGCCTGCCATACCTTGTTATATAGCCCCCCCTTTCGAATTTCTTCGATTACGATCGAATCCGCTTCTCGCAGCGTTACCAGATGTTCACGGGTGATAGCACCAAGCAGCCTGACAGCCAGCCCTGGCCCTGGAAACGGATGTTTCATCAGGATTTCATCAGGAAGTCCCAGCTCTTTCCCGATCCGCCGGACTTCATCTTTGAAGAGGTCACGAAGGGGCTCGATCAGCCCAAATGGCATGTTTTCCGGGAGCCCGCCCACATTGTGATGCGATTTGATCGTCGCCGACGGCCCCTTTACCGACACCGATTCAATAACATCCGGGTAGAGCGTCCCCTGCACGAGGTACTCGATCTCGCCATGCGCCTCGCCATGCTGCAGCTTCAGCGCCTCCTCGGCAAACACCGATATAAACTCATTTCCTATAATCTTGCGTTTTCGTTCCGGATCCGTGACTCCATCTAACTGCTTCAAAAATCGATCGGTTGCGTCCACGCCGATCACGCTCAGCCCCAGGCGCTGCCGGTACATCGCCAAGGTGTCTTCAAACTCGTTCTTCCGCAGTAGTCCCGTATTGACGAAGATGTTTGTCAGCCGGTCCGCGATCGCCCGATTCACCAGCACAGCCGCCACCGTCGAGTCCACTCCCCCGCTCAGCGCGCAGATGACCCGTCCTGTCCCTGCCTTTTTCCGGATCGCCTCGGTCGTCTCCTCAATAAATGCCGCCCCGCTCCACTTCGGCTCCGCCTTGCACACCCGAAACAGGAAGTTCCTAAGAAGCTCGGTCCCCTGATCGGTATGTCGTACCTCTGGATGGAACTCCACGGTGTAAATGCACCGAACCGGGTCCTCGGTCGCCGCAACGGCGTTCTCGGTGTGTGCTGTAGCGTGAAAACCGTCGGGTAAACCGACCACATGGTCCCCGTGGCTATTCCAGATCCGCACCGCCTTCGGTAGCCCGGCAAACAGGGGTGATTCCCTGTCCTCGGCCACGTTCAACACCGCACTTCCATACTCTCGCCGTTCCGCCGGCACTACCTTCCCGCCCATAGTCTTCGTGATCCAATGCATGCCATAGCAGATTCCCAAAACGGGAATCCCCATCGACAGCACCGCTGGATCGCAGTGCGGCGCTCCCTCCGCGTACGCCGAACTCGGCCCACCGGACAAAATGATTCCGGTCGGCTCAAACTTCTGGATGTCGCTGATCTTCGCCGTGAACGGCAGCACCGACGAAAACACTTGCTGCTCGCGCACCCGTCGCGCAATCAACTGCGTGTACTGACCACCAAAGTCAATCACCACCACGCCGCCCAACTCCGACTTCGGCCTCTTCGTCTCTTCCGTCATCTGCGCCCCACTCGCCATGCGTTCACCCTCATTGAAATGAGAACTCGCCTAATCTACCACTCGCCCCAAATCACCAACCGAATGCTCGCCACAAAAATGTAGGGGCGCAGCATGCTGCGCCCCATCTCGGCAACCGGTCAGATTTGCTCGCCGTTCTGTTTTTCTCTTCATCGTTACTTAATCACTTCATTGCTTCCATACTTAGCTTAGGAATCTCCGCGCCCCTCAGAGTTCTCTGCGTCTCTGCGTTATATTTTTCTTTCGACTTTCAACTGTCGACTGTCAACTCTCCTCATTTCACCACAAGATTCACAAGCTTATTCGGTACCACAATCTGCTTCACCACCTGCTTATTCGCCACATGACTCGCCACCGCCGGATCGGCCAGCGCCTTTGCCACAACTCCAGCCTCGCTCATCCCCGCCGCCACAACCAGCTTCCCGCGCACGCGCCCATTCACCTGCACCACAATCTCAACCTCATCTTCCTTCGCCAGCGCCGCGTTGAACTCGGGCCAGCCAACAGTCCACAGTCCGCCGCTATGTCCCAGCATCTCCCACAGCTCTTCCGCCAGGTGCGGCGTCATCGGCGCCAGTATCAGCGTGAGCAGCTCCAGCACTTCCTTCCGCACTTCCGGTCGCACGGCATCGCTCAACGGCTCCGCGCCATCAATCTCGTTATACAACGTCATGATCAGCGCGATCGCCGAATTAAAGTGCCATCGTGCATCGAAATCTTGCGTAACGCGCCGCAGCGTCTCGTGCGTCACTCGTAGTAGTTTGCGCTCTTTCGCCGAAAGCCCAGCCGTATCCGCAACAGCAGCCTTCACGCCAGCAAGTTCGCTCGCGTGCCGCTCCACCAGCCGGTACACCTTATTCAGAAATCTCCACGACCCCTCGATGCTATCTTCGCTCCATTCGAGGTCCCGCTCCGGCTGGTTCGCGAACAGCATATACAGCCGTCCCGTATCCGCGCCGTACTTCTCCGCCATATCGATCGCGCCGACGATGTTTCCCCGCGATTTCGACATCGCTACGCCGCCCTTGAGCACCATACCTTGTGTAAACAGCCGTGCCGCCGGCTCGCTATGCGTAACCAGCCCGAGATCTCGCATCACCTTGCACCAGAATCGCGAATACAACAGGTGCAGAATCGCGTGCGTAATCCCGCCGATGTACTGATCGATCTGAAACCAATACGCGACCTTCTTCGAATCAAACGGCGCCTTATCATTGTGGGGATCGCAGTACCGGTAGAAATACCACGACGAATCGACGAACGTATCCATCGTGTCGGTCTCGCGTCGCGCCGGACCGCCGCACTTCGGGCAAGTGGTGTTCACAAACGACGGCGTCGCCGCCAGCGGTGACCCGCCCTGACCTGTCAGCGCCACATCTTTCGGCAGAACCACCGGCAGTTGATCATCCGGCACCGCCACAATTCCATCCTTCTCGCAATACACCACCGGGATCGGCGTGCCCCAATACCGCTGTCGCGAAACTCCCCAATCCTTCAGCCGGTAGGTCGTCTCGCGCTGACCAAATCCCTTCTCGGTCGCATGGGCCGCCATTGCTAGAATCGCATCATCAGGTTTGAGTCCGTTGTACGGCCCAGAGTTCACCAATTTCCCACCGGTGTTCTCCGTGTAAGGCGCCTTCATCGTCGTGCCGTCCAAAGAAGCTTCGCCCTCCGGCTGCACCACGGGCCGGATCGCCAGCCCGTATTTTTTGCAAAACTCAAAATCGCGCTCATCGTGCGCTGGCACAGCCATGATCGCGCCCGTGCCATATTCCATCAGTACAAAATTCCCAACCCAAATCGGAATCTTCTCGCCATTAAACGGATTCGTGGCGTACTGCCCGGTGAAGAATCCAACTTTCTCCGCCGTCTCGAGGTCCTCCGCCTTCACCGACCCCGACCGTATCTTCGCCAGCGTTTTGTCGATGTCGGACCGCAGCTGAGAATCAGTGATGCCGCTCAGTAGCTTCCCCACCA
>JAFAZL010000295.1 GCA_019239815.1 Acidobacteriota bacterium | reverse complement strand
TCCAAGCGGCGCACCCTTAGCCGCTTTCACGGAATCTTCCGGCTGCGCTCCTCCGCGCGCGATGTACTCGCGCTCCGCATTCGACAAGTTCTTGTCTTCGCTGGGATTGCGATAAAAAAAATAAAACAGCGCAAAATAAAACAGGCTGACGATTCCGGTCGCAACAAAACTCCAGCGCCACCCAAACCGCAGCATGAAAACGCCGATCAGCGGAACCCCAACGCCTGGCGCAAACTTCGCTGCCGAATCGAACATCGCCGTCGCAAGACTGCGCTCCTGCTGCGGAAACCAGTAGCCGACCGCCTTCGCGTTCGCGGGAAACGTCGGCGCCTCGCCGATGCCCAGTAGAAATCGCGCCGCAAATAATCCCTCGATGCGCGTCGCAATCGCCGCCGCAAACGAAGCCAAGCTCCAAATGACGGTGCTAATGCGCCCGACGCGCTTCACACCAAATCGATCCAGTAACAACCCGCAGGGAAGTTGTAGCGCCGCATACGGCCAGTTGTAAAAGCTGGAGAGATAACCAAACGTGATCGCCGACATCCCGAACGCATCCGTCAGCGCCTGCTGCGACACCGACAAATTCACCCGATCGAAATAGTTGACGAGCACCCCAAACCCAAGCAGCAGCGCAATCCCCCAACGTCGATGAGGCACACCGCGCCCGTCGCTAAGTTTTTCCGTCAATTGTGAAGAGGTCGCCAAAGCGCCGACAAGCCTGCTTGAGAAAACAGAATCGAGCAACACAAATGTGCATTCACAAATTTGCAGACTTGCAGGAATTTGTAGAGGCGGGCTTTACGCCCGCCCTCGCCGCGTCTTGGCAGGATATCGTTCGGGCGCAGCACTGCTTTACCCTGAGCCTCGAAGGGTGCGCCCCAGCTTGCCCCGGCGTAAGAAATTGTCTCGACTCGGTTTTTCTTGGGTTCGTGACTTACTGCGTCAAATGCGCCGCAAATCCGCCGCCGGGCGCAAGATGCACTTTCAACTTCGTCTTTTTGTTCACAGTCGATTTTTTCATCTTGTAATCGCTGCCCATGCGATCGGCATTCACGCCATCTTCATACGACTGCATATGAAATTCACCGTCGGGCAAGAATGAAAAATCGATCTCCAAATCACGTGCAGTCCAATCGGTCATCGCGCCAACATACCAATCGTTCCCGCTCCGCCGCGCCACAACGACGTAATCGGAAATCTTTCCGCTGAGCGCTTTCGTATCGTCCCAAACCGACGGAACCGGCTTCAAAAACTCCATCGCCTCCGGCTCGCGTTCGTAATTCGACGGACTGTCCGAAAGCATCTGCAACGGCGCATCGTAAATCACGTACATCGCGAGCTGCTGGCACCGTGTGCCCATACTCATCGGCCGCGTCATGATCGGTCGAAACTCCATCTTCGATCCGTTCAACATCGCACCTGGCGTGTAATCCATGGGCCCCAGAAACATGCGCGTGAAGGGGAGCGTCGTGCTGTGCTTCGGATCGGTCTCCGCGCTCCACTTGTCCCATTCGAGGCCGCGCACGCCCTCTGTGTTGATCAGGTTCGGCCAAGTTCGAGTCATCGTCGCCGGTTTCTGATCGCCATGGAAATCGACGAGGATGTGACGCTTCGCTGCCTCGCGGCACACTCTGTGGTAGTAGCCGATCATCCACTGATCGCTGCGCTGCATGAAATCGACTTTGATGCCTTTCACATCCCATTTCGCAAATTGGTCGAGCGCCGGCTCGAGTTTTTCGTCCAGCTCTTTCCACCCGGCCCACAAAATAATTCCAACATTTTTCTGTTTCGCGTACGACGATAGTTCTTCCATGTTTACTTCGGGCACCACCTCGAGAATGTCGCCGTGCTTGTACCAGCCTTCATCGAGAATGATGTACGGAATCTGATATTTCGCAGCGAAGTCGATGAAGTATTTGTACGTGTCGGTGTTCACCCCCGCCTTGAAATCCACGCCGTACAAATTCAGCGCATTCCACCAATCCCACGCGACTTTCCCCGGCTTGATCCACGACGTATCCGAAATCTTCGACGGACTTTCAAGCAGATACACGATTTCGTTTGTCAGCAAATCTTGGTCGTGTTCGACGATGCCAAGCACGCGCCACGGATAAGTCCGCGTCCCCTTCGTCACCGCAATATAGTCCGCCGCTTCGGTCACCGGCACGTTGAGCCAGGTGTCCTTGTGATCCTTCAGCGGAAACGGCGGAAACGTCGCCGCCAGCCCTGGCCCGCCCGTCCCCTTCAGCCATAAACCTGGATATTCATCCACGTCGGATTCAGCAACGGCAACGCTGGCGCCTTGGCCGACTTCAACGACGGCCGGCAGAGTCGCGATGTTCTCCGGCAAAATTTCAGAGAGGCGCTGCGGCAAATATTTCCGCTCGTTGTGCGACATGAAGCTGTCTTCTTGCGG
>JAFAZL010000194.1 GCA_019239815.1 Acidobacteriota bacterium | reverse complement strand
CCGCGGCTCGAGACGCCCGAGGCGTGAAAGATCGGCTGATAGGTCAGCGTGATGTCCGAGCCCGCGTAACTTCCAGTGCCTTTGAATTTGCCATCCGCGTACGTCGCCTGACCGCGCACATCGACCAAGCCCGTTGGCGTTTCCTGGGAACGCAGCGCTTGTCGCAAATCCAGCAGATTGACCCAGCCGCGATAGCGGAAGCTCCAGCTGGGATTTTCGAAATTGGTCATCTCGATGTGCCCGTCAAAATGCGAGCGCATCGCTTCGACGTTTGCCTGTTCGATCGTGAAGCCATTCGGTGTGAGCGTGAACGTCGAAGCCACGCTCACCGGAATCGGCCAAAAACTTTCGGAGGTGAATTGAAACGACTTCCAATCGAAGGTTCCGGTGTAAATGGGCCGCTGCGGCGTGCCGCCAAGATTGACGACGAACTGCAGTTCGCCGCCTTCAACAGCCATCGGAGTCTTGACGTCGTTATAGAGAATCCAGCCGTCGTCGATGCGCACGTGCTGCACGCGCATACCGAACACGGTATCGCCAAATTTTCCACGCGGGCCACCCGGCGACATATTCAGCAGTGGCACGTTGGACGCACCGTTTTTCTCGACGCGCAAGTGCACGCGCGGCTGCACCAGCAGCAAATCATTGAGCGAAACTTTGCGTCCCCAAAACGAATCGACGCGTAAACCAAGGCGGGCCTCTTCGGCGGAGAATAGCGGCTCGGTCGTAGCCGGCTCGCTGCCGTGGATGACCAATCCCTTCAGCGTGACGCCCAGCGCAAGCCATCGAATCGAAACCGTACGCACCTCGACGTTGCGGCCGGTGATGCTTTCGACGCGCTGGATGATCAAGCGGCGAATCAGCGGATTGCCCGCACCGCTGCCAAAGAATCCTATGATCGCGAGAATGCACAGCACCGCGAGCACCCACGGCGTGTGGATGACCCAGGTCCAGATCGGATGGCGGCGCCTCGTGTCGCTCATGGCGTCTCATCCTTCTCGGGCTTCCCGGGCTTCTCGGAGTTCTCGGGCTGCTCCGGCATTTTTTCGACGACGATGCGCGAGCGGCTTTCCGCGAGCCACCGATTGGCTTGTTCATCGATACCGCTTTGAATCAAAGCTTCGCGAATCACATCGCGTGCTGCGTCGAGCGATGGCGCCTCCTGCCCGCGAGCCTGCGCGCGCGGAATTATGGATTTGTCATAGAAATCCTGAATGTCTTTCGCTTCGACGTGAACCGACGGGCGGAATCGCGAGTCGAGGTAATTGCTCAAATACATTTGCAACGCGACCATCTTGCGCACGTCGGCGTCGGTCAAGCCAACTTGCTTCTTTTTCGTTTCGTACTCTTCCGGCGAAGTGAAGGATTTCTCAACGCGCTCGACGCCTTTGTCGATGGCGTCGGGAGTCGGACGCGGGAATTGCGCGGTGTCGGCTTCGTTGCGGACGATCCACTGATCGATCAGGCGATCGAGAACCTGAGCGTCGGTTTCGGATTTGCCGTCGACGAGTTGCTGGTAGCGCTGTAAAGCACGGACGTCACTGAGCAAAATGATGTCGGTGTCGACGCGGGCGACGATGCGATCGATCGTTTGCTGCGCGCAAACAATACCGCTCGCAAACCACAGCGCAACAGCGCACACACCGGCCGCGGCAACCCACAGCGCGAGTCCGAATTTGTGCCCAGCGCGCCGCATCAGAAGGTTGACCCCAGGTTGAAGAAGATCTGGAATCCCGGCAAACGCGTCGCCTGGAATCCGTTACGTCCGTCGAGGCAGAGTGGATTGCCGTTCGGGCAAATCGGCGAAACAAATTGCGGCCGGTTGATCGGAAATCCGAGATCGACGCGAATCGGACCGACCGGAGTGGAATATCGCAGGCCGAAACCCACCGTGTGTGCGAAATAATTGAGCTCGTTCGTGCAATTGAACTGGCACACCGTGGGATCCGCGGGATTGAAAATTGGCTTGGGCGGATACGCGCGAAAAGTGATGCGGCTCAGCCGGCTGTAGACGTTGCCGCCGTCGTAGAAAAGCGCGCCGCCCAGCGCGCTGCCGACAAATGGCAGGCGCATCGGAAAACGAAATTCCTGGTGAAACTCCATCACCGCCTGGCCGCCGACCGGGAATCCGGCGAGGTCGCGCGGTCCGGCCTGGTTCAAGGCGAAGCCACGCAGCGAAGTTCCGCCGCCGGCAAAGAATCGCTCCGGGAGCGGGATCAGTTGCACGGCTGTCGTTTGCGCCGGGAACGCGAGTGAAACCGTGTCTTTGTATGGCTGCAGCACGCCGAATCGAAACGCGCGGGCAAAACTGAAACGCCGTCCGAGTGGGTGATAGGTCGAGTTCTGGTAATACATGCGCAGGAAACTCGCGCTCGAACCGATTGCCGTATCGGCGATTCCGAAGTCGAAACTGTTGAAGCTGCCCTTCGTTGCATCGGCGGGATTGTCGCGCGCGTCGCGAGCCCAAGTGACGCCGAATTGCGAGACCAATGTCGGCTGTTCAAATAACGGAATATCTTCGGGCGGCACGGTGTTGTTGATGTTCGTTACGAGGACGCGCCGGAATGCATAGCGGTACTGAAGCGTCGTGAATCGCGTGGCTTGATCGGTGAGCTGCACCGAGGCTTCGTAGCGCTCTTCGGTGAAGGTGTTGATGTCCTGCGTTTTTTCGGTGTAGACGTTGGCCTGAAACGTGTAGTGCGGATCGGAAAATGTATTCGGGGCCGTATAGGTGAGCAGCGCGCGATCCTCGATCGTACTACCCCGGAGTTTGAGTGAAACGGAGTCGCCGCGCCCGCGCACGTTGAGCTTGCTGATTTCGAGAATTCCGCGCGGAGCGGCCTGTAACTCACTGCCGGTCGGATTGGTCGAGCTGGCCAGGCGCTGAACTTCGAAACCGCCGCCGTAAGCGATCGTCCAGCGTTTCGCTTCTTCGACGAGGACAACGATGTCTTTATTCGAGTCGGTGCCGGTAGGATTTTGCGGCTCGATCGTGACGCGATTGAAGATGCCGAGATTATAGAGGCGGCGCTGCGAATCGATGACGTCGCCTTGGCGCAGGGGGGCGTCGGGCTTGACGAGAATTTCGCGCCGAATGGCACCGACGCGCGTGTGGTTGTAGCCGGTGACGAGCACACGACGGACGCGCGTCTGCGGCCCTTCGTCGATGTGGTAGACGACCTTCATTTCGTCGCCGGCTTCAACGCCCGGCTCGGGCGATTTGTCGGTCGCGGATTTCGTGGCGTCTGTCGTCGCATTCGGCTCGGGTGTTACCGGCGTGGCCGTCGCCGTAAATCGCGCCTCGGGGAATCCTTCGTTGTAATAGAGCGCGAGGATGTTGTCGCGGTCGGTCGCAACGTTGTAATCGGAATATGGCTGGCCCGGCGTCGAAGCGACATAAGGAAGCAACTCGTCTTCCTTGAACGCGTGATTGCCTTCGATGTTCAGCGATGCGACGCGCGACTGCTTCCCTTCCTGAATTACATAG
The DNA here is from genome assembly GCA_019239815.1 of Acidobacteriota bacterium. The sequence goes on along the minus strand of JAFAZL010000194.1, from coordinate 4,199 downwards.
CGAACGAAAAGCTGGCCTTCGACACCTTTGTAGTTGTCGAGCGTCTGCGCATCGATTTTCGCATCGAGAAATCCGTTGGACTGATACAGGGAAAGCAGCGAGTCGCGATCGCTTTCGACCAGCCGGCGGCTGAAACGACCGCGTGTGGCGAAGCCTTTGCCGTAAATCTGAAGGCGGCTGCGCAACAAATCGGTATTGAAGTAACGATTTCCGGAAATTTCGACACCAGCGAGTTTGTGCCGGTCGCCGCGCTCGACCTTGTACGTGATGATTTCTTCGGTGCCCTTCCAATTGCCTTTCGGCTGCGCGTCTCGGGTGACCGTGGTGTACTCGACGCTCGCGTCGAAGAAGCCGTCGCGCTCGAGACGTTCACGAATGTTGCGCTTGCCCTCTTCGAGAAGATCGACGTCCACCGATCCTTCCTGATAAATCGGGACGAGCTTTTTGAGCGTGCCCTGGGAAAGTTTTATTCCGGTGATGACGAGCTGCACGCGCGGGCCCTCAGTGATGTCGACTTCGAGGGGAATCGTGTTGGCGGCTTTGTCGTACGGTCCGCGGCGCACCGATGCCCGCGCGCTGAGGTGACCTTTCTTCACGAGAAAATTATGGATGCGTTCGTTGCCACGCTGAATACGCTGCGAGGTGATCGGCTTGCCGACCCGCACGCTCAGCAGCTTGATGATTTCTTCGTTTGTGTATTCGGTGCCGTTGGTCAGCTGAATGGTCTGGATCTTGGCACGCGGACCTGATTTCACGGTCACGATGACGTCGAGCTCATGCGTGTCGTGATGCGGTATGGTTTCCACGTGGACTTCGGCCTGGTACAAGCCTTCGTCGTGAAGCGATTCGGTGAGGCGGGCGACGCCGTCTTCGACGGCTTCCTTGCGATACGGCGTGCCGAGCGTAAGCGACATCGCGGCGGCGGCGGACGCATCGGACGGCGGAGCAACGACGCCGCGAATAACCACTTGGTTGAAGAAGAGTTGTTCGCGCACAACGAAATCGATGCGAACGCCGCTGTCGGAAGCGTCCTGGCGCGCGGCGATGTAGGAATACGTGCCGGTTTTGTAGAGGGTGCGGATACTGTCCGCGACCTGGTCGCGTTCGAGTAGCTTGCCAGCCTGAACCGAGATGTTCGCGGGAGATTCGGCCAGCACTTTGCCATTTTCATCGACGATGCGAACGGAGGTGACGATCGGACCGGAAGGCTCGGCGGATTTTGGCGGTGCGGGAGGCACCGTCACGGCGGGTTCTCGTCTTTGCGCGGGAGGCTGAGCTGGACTCTGTTGCTGCGCATCGGAAGAATCTTTTCGCGCGCCGGAGCCAGTGCGAAATGCGTGTGAATTGGGAGCGGAATTCGGCGCTAATCCCGGCGCAGATTGGGCACGAGCGCGCGCACCTCCCGTAAGGAGTGCGAGTGCGAGGATCCATCGCAACCCGTTGGTGCTGCTCGATTTCATGCTTCCTTTCGTCAGACGAAGGGTAGCACAGGGGCGTTGCCTGACCGGCGAACTTTGGCGCTATGATGACTGGAGAAAGAAGAAGGAATTTTTCGAGACGGAAACGACGTGGACGACGCCCTTCGACAGAAATATTCACGCCAGATTTTGTTCGCCGGGATCGGCGAAGAGGGACAAGAACGGCTGCTCACGGCGAGCGCGGTTGTCGCCGGGTGCGGCGCGATCGGAGCGGCGGCGGCGAACTTGTTGGTGCGCGCCGGCGTTGGGCGTGTGCGGGTGATCGATCGGGATTTTGTCGAGCCGTCGAATCTACAGCGGCAGACGCTTTTTGAAGAGGCGGACGCACGCGACGCGCTGCCGAAAGCGGTCGCGGCGGAGCGGCGGCTTGCGGCGGTGAATTCGCAGGTGCACGTCGAAGGCATGGTCGCGGATATAAACCCGAAAAATGTGGAGGAGTTGCTGGGCGGATTCGATGTCATTTGCGACGGCACGGACAATTTTGAGACGCGGTTTCTAGTGAATGATTTTGCGGTGAAACACAGGATGCCGTGGATTTACGCGGCGGCAGTGGGCAGCTACGGGTTGACGATGACGGTGCGACCGGGTGTGACGGCGTGCCTCGCGTGTTTGTTGGCGGGCGAGCGCGATGGCGCGGGGATGGACCAGACGTGCGACACGATTGGCGTGCTGGGGCCGATTGTGAATCTGGTGGCGTCGATGGAATCGGCGGAGGCGCTGAAATTGTTGAGTGGGCGCGTGGACGCGCTGCACGGAAGGCTCGTTTCGTGCGATGTGTGGTCAGGAAAATTTCAGTCGGTGCGCGTGGAACGCAACGCGGAGTGCCCGGTGTGCGTGCGAGGAGAGTTTTCGTACCTCGAGGGCGAGGCGCAGCCCCATATCACGATGTGCGGGCGCGATTCGGTGCAGATTCACGAGCGGAGCCGCGTATTGGATTTGGAGGCGCTCAAGCGGAGGCTGGCGCCGGTGGTGAATGATGTGCGGCAGAACGACTTTTTGTTGCGGTTTCGCGTAGCGCCGTATGAGATGACGGTATTCGCTGACGGGCGAGCCATTTTGAAGGGGACGCAAGATCCGGCGGTAGCGCGATCGATTTACGCGCGATTTATTGGGGCGTAGCTCTAAGCTCGAAAATTCTTGATTGAAAATTTTGCCGTATTTGCGAATGCGGATTTGTGCGCGCAAAATCGATGAAAAAGCGAACGCTTAGCGAGGGACGGGCAGGCGGCCGTAGGAAGAGCGCATCGACGCTCGGTCGATGTTTTCGCGCAGGTTCATCAAAGTCAGGAAAGTACTGAGAATACGGGCCTTAAGGTCGTCGGTGAGAGGTAGGCCGCTGGTCGCGACGCGTGCGAGGGTCTCGCCATTTTCGGTGATGAAGCGCATGATTTCGCGCTGGCGTTCATGCGGCGTGTTGCCCAGCGCGGTTTCGCGGCGCATGGCGGAGCAACCGGCTTCCAACGACAAAGTGAAATGCAACACGCATACGCCGTGCTCGGCGAGAGCCGGTGGCGTATCGTTCTTGCAACCTGCGGTTTGGCAACGAGTTCCCATTTGGGACGCGAATCGCGCTCTAAATAGGAGACATCACTCCAACAGTAAAAGCTAGTGCATGTGTGGACACTGCTGCGAATCCTGCATTAGCTGGCCGAGGCATCGAATTGCGTTGACGGGCCTGCATAATGACTGTATAAAAATACAGAAAGGCGTATAATTGATTTTGCGATGAATGGCGGGAAAACATTTCGGCACGGACAGATTCTTCGGATCGTCGCGGATGCGCGGATAACGAACCAGGAAGAATTGCGCCGGAGACTCGCCGCACAAAAGTTGCGCGTGACGCAGGCGACTCTTTCGCGTGACCTGCAGGAACTGCGGCTCATCAAAACCCATGAGGGTTACCGGCGCGAAGCGGCGTTGCCCGAAGAATCGAATGGAAAGGGAGCGTTGACGCGAGCGCTAGGTGAATTTTTGGCGGACATTCGCCCGGCTCAGAACATGCTCGTGCTTAAGACACCCCCTGGAGCGGCGCAGCCACTCGCCGCAGCGGTCGATGGCGCGAAATTCAGCGAGATTGCCGGAACGATCGCGGGAGACGACACCGTTCTGATTATTACGCCCGACCTCAAATCGCGGGAAACCTTGCAGAGACAGATCGAATCGCTGGTCCGGCCGTGAGCCATTCCACCAAGAATCCGCACCAGGTGGCGGTTGTCGGCGCCACCGGCTACTCGGGCATCGAGTTGGCGCAGATCTTGCTGCGCCATTCCAAGGTGCAGAGCGCGACCTTTTATGTGCGCGAGACGGGCGGCGCGCAGTGCCTCTCCGAGATGTTTCCGCAGTTGCGTGGCGTTGGCGAAGCTCCACTGCGCACGCTTTCGGCGGAAGCGATCATCGAAAGCGGTGCTGGAACTGCGTTTCTGGCGACGCCGCATGAATTTTCGGCGGAAATTGCCCCTGTGTTGATCGATGCGGGGATTCGCGTCATTGATTTGAGCGGGGCGTTTCGGTTTCGCTCGGCGCACACGTTTTCTCACTGGTACAAGCTGCCGACGCCGCACGAGGGAAGGCTCGGAGAGGCGGTTTACGGGCTGCCGGAACTTTATGCATCGGATATCGCGGGAGCCAAGCTGGTGGCGAATCCCGGGTGCTACGCAACGAGCGCGATTTTGGCGCTAAGGCCGCTGAACGAGGCGGGCTGGATTGCCGAGGGCAGCGCTG
>JAFAZL010000028.1 GCA_019239815.1 Acidobacteriota bacterium | reverse complement strand
AGATAGCTCCCGCCGCCAACCTTGAATCGCATGCGCTCCAAATCACCAGCCTTGTATTTGATTCGCGCCCCAACGGCGTCGATGTTCGACTTCTTCCCGATGAGCCGGATGCCCAGCCAGTGATTCTGCTTTCCCGCGAGGTTGCGCAGCAGCAGCGGCGCCCCTCAATTCACCGAAATCAGCACGTCCACCGCTCCGTCATTGTCGAAATCCCCCAGCGCCAGCCCGCGCGCCGACATCGGCATCGAAAACACCGGGCCGCTCTTCGCACTGACGTCTTCCCACGCCTTGCCATTTCGGTGAAACAGGATTAGCGGCTCCTCGTAACTGACCTCGCCGTGCAGAACTGTAATCAAATCGTCTGGGTTCCCATTCGATAGGAGCAGATCGATATCGCCGTCATTGTCGTAGTCAAAAAACTTCAGGCCCCAGCCGCTCATCAGGCGTGTCGCCTTGGCGATGCCGGTGGACATCGCGAGGTCGTCGAACGTCCCGTCGTGGTTATTTTGATAAATCGCAAAGTTCTCGCGATCGATGTTGGCGACGAATAAATCCTGCCATCCGTCCTGATTGAAATCCGCGGAATCGACGCCCATTCCGGACCGCGCTTTGCCGGTAGCTCCAAACGCTACGCCAGCCTCGGTGCCGGTCTCGATAAACTTTCCGGCGCCCTGATTCACGAACAGAAAATTGGCTACGGTGTCGTTAGTGACGAATAAATCCATCCGACCATCATTGTTGATGTCGGTCGCAACAACGCCCCACACTTTGCCCAGGCTCGCCGCGATACCCGATGACTTCGAAACGTCGGTAAAGGTTCCGTCCCCATTGTTGTGAAACAGCCAGCTCGGCATCGGCTGGTAGATCTGTGGGATGCAGTAGTGGCGCTTGCCATCTTCGTGAACGCCGCACGGCTTGTTTTTCTCTTTGCTGAAATCGACAAAGCGCCCCACGAAGAGATCGAGCAGCCCGTCGTTGTCGTAGTCAAACCAGACCGCGCTCGAAGCCCAGCCCATCACGCCTACACCGGCTTTCTCGGTCACATCAGTAAACGTCCCGTCACCATTGTTGTGGTAGAGGATGCTGCGCCCGTACTGTGTGACGTAGAGATCCTGAAAACCATCGCGATCGTAATCGCCGATCGCGACGCCCTGGCCAAATCCCCCGGCGCCAACACCGGCCTCTTCGGTCACATCCGTAAACGTTCCGTCGCGATTGTTTTTGTACAGTGCGTTGCGCAAGAGCGGATCGGGTGTGAAAAAATCGCATTTGCCGCTGTTCACCAGATAGATGTCCATCCACCCGTCGTTGTCATAGTCGAAAAATGAGCAACCTGCCCCGGTCGTCTCGGGCAAATACTTCTCGGGTGAATGTGCGTTGGAATGCTTCCAGGAAATGCCGCTAACAGAGGCGGGAACAATCTCGAAGGGATATTGGGAAGTGTTCGGCGCTGCCGCGCCCCGCACAAGCTCCGGCGCACCGAACAACTGAGCTAACCCAGCCAACGCGGAGGTTGTCCCCACCCCGACTATCATGTCGCGGCGGCTTAGCAACCTATCGCGGAAAAATTTGCGTCGGCTCAAAGTCGTTTCAGCGTGACTACTGCGCGCTCCCTTCCTCGGGAGGACGGTTCGCGGTCAGCTTGCGGTGAATCGCAAATTCTTTCTCGGCTTCATCACGTTTGCCGGTGCGGCTGTACGCCACCGCCAGGTTGTAATGCGCCGAAGGATTGCCCTCTTCGAGCCGCGTTGCCATCTGCAGCGGGGCAATAGCATCTTCATACTTTTTCAGCGTCACCAGGCAGAATCCCCATCCCATGAAAGCGTCGCCGAATGTGGGATCCAGCTTCGCCGCGTTTGTGAAATAGGGAACCGCTTCATCGCATTGCCCAGCTTGCCGCGCCATTTCTCCCAGGATGTACTCCGCGCCCGCATTCTTGTGATCGATCTGCAATTCCTTCTGAAACTGCTCTTTGGCTTGCTGGATAGCCGCTGTATCGCCCTGCGGCTTCGAGAGAAGCAATCTTCCAAGGAGATAGTGAATGCTCGGCTCATTGGGATTCTTCGCCAGGATGTCTTCGTACTCGCGCTGAGCCTCATCCCACTTGCCCTGCATTTCCAGCGCTTCGGCATTCAGCTTGTGAGCGGGTACGGAGTTCGGCGCACTCCGGCCAAGTTCCTGAGCGGTCCGCGTAGACAGATCGGAGTACGTGTGAACCAAGACGAAAAGAATCTCAGCGTCGTTAGGGAACTGATGCTCCAGCAGTTTCACGAAGTCGAGCGTCGAATCGATGCTGTCCATGGTCATCGAGCAGCGCAAACCTGCAATGCCCGCATTCCGGCGGTTCTCCAATGGACCAGGATTCGCGACAATGCGCCGCAATGCGGGCAGCGCTTCCTTGCAGCGGCCTTGTTCCGCCAAAGCGAGGGCCTTGTCGGCCGTCATCACACCTGCGTTTGCAGCCGCACTCGGTGCCGGCGGCTGATTCTGCGACTGTGCGGAAAGGGAATTGCCCGATAGCACGATCGAAGCCATCAGGCAGCCAGCAATGAAACCGATTCTTAAAGTTCGCGATATCCGCACGCGTGATTTCCAGCACCCTTGTGAATTGAGCACAACCAACTGGGCACAAATAAAAAATGAGGCAGGCGTTTGGGCGCCTGCCTCATTGTACGTGGTTTCAGTTAGTAGTAGAGCTTCAACGCGAACTGAATATTTCGCGCTGGCTGGGACACGTTGATCAGCCCCGTGTTGCTCTGTTGCACCGTTGTATTCGGTGCTGCCAGGTTCACCCGGTTGAACGCATTCAGGAAATCGCCGCGGAACTCCAACTTAAAGCGCTCCGTGAAATGGAAATCCTTATGCACGCTGAGATCCCAGTTGTAGAAGCCCGGACCGCGCAACCCGCCCAATTGCGGCGCGCAAGTTCCAAACGTCGTTGTTGGATCGGTATAGTTCGACGGATCGAACCAGATGAATCCACCGCCTTGCGCGGCTGTGGCGTTCTGT
>JAFAZL010000010.1 GCA_019239815.1 Acidobacteriota bacterium | reverse complement strand
CGCGGGTCGCGTATCGGTGCGACGTGTGGGCGCGATCATTTTCGACGCGGGAATTCGATTCCTGGGACTTGATCGGCACATCGAGCAGAATAACAAACCGCGTTGGGAATCTCAGACTTGCGAATCGACGACGGATACGAAAGATGGACGGTCGTGGTGCGAAGTCTGGATGGCTGGTGCGACAACGACGAAATCGCGACACCGTTTGACGCTGAGATCCTTCGGCCACTATCAGCGGCCTCAGGATGACAGCACCTGTGAGTATGCATAGGCCTCAAAAACGAAGATGGGCACGGCGATGCCGTGCCCATGGCTTCGATGAACAGCCGTTGCTCGCTAGCGATTTGCTGGGAGATTCGACTGTCGATTGAGTTGTTGCGTGTGCCCTGGCGTTAACTGGCGGCCGGAGGCTGCTGCTCCTGGTTCTGACCGCGATGTTCCTTGTGCCACTGCTTCATCGTTTGGCGCTGTTCCGGAGTCAGGAGCGCCTCCGTCTGCTTGTGCGTGTCACGGTGGATGGATCGGATCTTGGCCTGCTTCTGATCGGCGCTCAGAGAAGTGTCGTTGTTCACAGCGGCGATTTGAGCTTTCGCGTCTTCGTGAATTTTCTTCATCTGCGCTTTCTGATCATCGGTCAGGTTGAGATCCGGACGCGACCTCTTGCCTTGATCGGCGGGAGCGGCTTGGGTTTGTACGGCATCCTGCGAGATGGCCGCGGCGCGGGCGAGCATCGGCGATGCGGACATCGCGAGCAAGCCTGCGGCGAGCAATACCCCCTTGCGAAGTGATTTGGTGTCCATGGTAACTGCCTCCTTGGGACCGAAGTCCCCCTCGACTGTCAGTTTTGTTAAACACCGACAGTTTGGGAATGTCGTGGGGGCAGAGGAGGGCCTTTATTTTGAGGCGGTTACCATCGACCTAAGTGGAACGCGCTTTCAGTCGCCGGTGGCGTGTTGTTCGGTTGGCAATGGCAGAATCGGCGGTTGCGGCTGGCGCAGGCGCTTTGTGGCGGCGTAGCCGATGATGCCGACGGCGATGATGATGACGCCGAAGAGCAGGCCGTTCATGCCGAGGATGGATTCGTGTTCACTTTCGATCATGGCGAGGGCAAGGAGCGCAAGCGGGAAGATGCCCAGCGTGACGGCTCCGGCCATGCCGCCGGGGACTTTGAATTCGCGCTTGAGTTGTGGCTCGCGAATGCGCAGGACGACGAGCGTGACGAACTCGAGCATGAGGCTGCCGCCGTAGAGCATGATGTCGAGCGTGATGAGGCGCTGGAAGCCGAGGCCGAGGCAGAGAGCCCAGCAGCTTGCGAGGAAGATGATCGAGACCCAAGGCGCGTCGGACTTTTTAAATGTCCGGGCGAAGAATTTCGGGAGCATGCCGTCTTGCGCCATGGCGAGCGGCAGACGCGAGTAGCTCATGACGAGAGCGTTGAACATGCCGAAGGCGCTCATCATGCCGCCGAGAACGATGGCGAAACGGAGCCATTCGAAGCCTAGGATTTTTCCGCCGACAGTTGCGGCGATCGTGGCCCACGACCCGTCTTCGGCGAAAGCCGACGCCGGGATGCCGGTGAAGTAGACCGCGAGGAATGGGAGCACGTAAGTCAGAGAGACGAGAACGACGGCGGCGATCATCGCGCGCGGATACGTACGCTGCGGCTTTTCAACCTCTTGCGCGATGGTCGAGGCGTTGTCCCAGCCCATGTAGTTCCACATCGCGACGAGGACGCCGCCGAGAAGGCCGAGGCTTGTGCCTGCGGCTGGCGCTGCGGCATGTGCTTCGGCCATTGCCGCCGCCTTGAACGGAGACAGTGCAACGATGAAGGCGAACGGCGCGGAGAGCGCGAAGAAAAGCCAGAGCGATGTGATGCCGACGACCCGGATGCCTGCGAGATTTAGAATCGCGCAGCTCGCGACGACAAAAAGTCCAGCGAGAATTCCGTGGCTTGGCGTGGCGAACCACGGCGACATCTGCTTGAGATAAAAAACGAAGAGCGTGGGATAAATCGCCATGTCGAAAATGCTGGCAGCGAGAGAGAGCCACGCTTCCTGAAATCCCCAGAAATTTCCGAGGCCGCGGCGAACCCAGGCGTAGTAGCCGCCTTCACAGGGCAGCGCGCTCGACAATTCGCCGATCATGAAAGCGGTCGGCAAGCACCACAAAACCGGGAGAAAAAGCAGAATCAGAATTCCGTGACCGTAGCCCGCGCCGGAGACGATTTGCTCGGTGCCGTAGGTGCCGCCGGAGACCATGAAAAAGGTCGCAGCTACCAGAGGCCAGAGCGTGAGCTTGGCTACATTTTTTTTCGTTGGAGAGATTGTCCGCGCGGGGAGGTGAGAGGGAAGAGATAACGTACTCAATTTTTGCTAACCGTCCTCCTAAAGCGATGCTGGTGCGCGTTGCCTGCTGGAACCAGTTCGCGATTGAAGAATACAAGGTCTAGTTGAGCATGCAAGGAAATAATGAGGTAGGAGGAAAATTTTTAAGGCTGGAGCGGTGTGCTAGACTTCGCCGTTTGTTTGCGTCTGAAGAAGGTGGAACGGTTTGGATCGCTGGTTCATTCGATCGCGATGAGGTGAGTGGTAGCCAGGGTCCCTCCGCTTCGTGAGCCGACGCGTTCACACGAAGTGGACGCGAAGCAAAGGCGTTGGCTCACTTCGGTCGGGATGACAAGTTTTTGATGGATCGTGGTGCTGATTTTCAGGGGATGAGGATGATGCGAAGGTTGGCGGCGAGGTTCAGCGTTGCGTTGGGGATTGTTTGTCTCGGCGGCGGTGCGGGAGTAGCGCGGGCACAGAGTGGGGCGGGGTTGCGGGCAATTACGTTGGAGGATCAGTTTGCGATTAAGGCAGTGGAGGGGCCGAGGATTTCGCCGGAGGGGAAGTGGGTGGCGTACACGGTGACTTCGGTTTCGTTGGTGAAGGATGATGATGAGCAGCGGATCTGGATGGTGCCCTTTGGCGGCGGGGATGCGGTGGCGCTGACTTCGGAGGGTGTGTCGTCGTCGCATCCGGAGTGGAGTCCGGACGGGAAGAATTTGGCGTTTTTGTCGGCGCGGAAGGGCGACACGACGCAGGTTTGGTTGCTGAATCGGCTGGGTGGAGAAGCGACGCAACTCACCGATGAGCCGCAGGCGGTCGACTCACTGGTCTGGTCGCCGGATGGGAGGCGGCTGTGCCTGGTGATGCGCGATGCTTCGAGGGACCAGCTAGAGGCGGCGAAGGATCGCGAGGAAGAGAAGCAGACCGGGGAAAAAGTCGAAAAAGAGAAGAAGGCGGCGAAGCCCTGGGTGATCGACCGATTGCAGTTCAAGTCGGATGAGGTTGGGTATCTGGACCACCGGCGGACTCATTTATACGTGTTCGATGTGGCGAGCAAGAAGATGAAGCAAGTGACGGGCGGAGACTATGACGATGCGTCGCCTGCGTGGTCGCCGGATGGAACGAAGCTGGCGTTTTCGAGCAATCGGAGCGCGGACCCGGATCGGAACTACAACACGGATGTGTGGGTGGTGTCGGCGGACAACGAGGACAAGGGCGCGAAGCTGACGCAGATCACGACGAATCCGGGCGAGGATCATTCGCCGGCGTGGTCACCTGATGGGAAGTGGATTGCGTACGTGACGCAGGCCGATCCGAAGCTGATGGACTATGCGACCAAGAATCTGGCGATTTCGCCGGCGGGAGGCGGGACGGCGAAGGTGTTGAC
>JAFAZL010000281.1 GCA_019239815.1 Acidobacteriota bacterium | reverse complement strand
GTTGGCTTTTTCTGAAGGCGTTTTGCTCGCGGAAAAAAGTGGCATTTCTCGCGAAGTCGCGGTGGACGTTCTCACGAATAGCGCAATCGCGTCCCCGATGGTGAAGTATCGCGGACCCTTTGTCCTCCAGCTCCCGGCGGAAGCCTGGTTCAACGTCAACATGATGCAGAAGGACATGTTGCTCGCATTGGATCTCGGTCGCGCTCTCGACGTGCCGATGCCGACTACCGCAATTACAAATGAATTCCTGACGTCTGCGCGAGGGATGGGGCGCGTTGAGGAGGATTTCGCGGTGCTTTTCGATGTCTTGGCGAGCATGAGCGGAGTAAAACGATGACGGCCGGCATGGTGTCAGCCGTCCTCGGCTCTCGGTTACAAGTCCAAGGCGGATTTGAAGGAGAACAATAGTCATGGCATTAAAAACCTACGGACCGATGGCAGTGGACTGGGAGAATCGCATCGACTTCGACCGCCTCCGGCGCGAACGGCTCGACCGCGCCAAAGCTCTCCTGGCCAAATCAGAAATGGGCGCGCTCCTTTGTTTCGATATGAACAACGTTCGCTATCTCACGGCGACGCACATCGGAACATGGGCACAGGACAAAATTAGCCGCTTCGCGCTCCTGCCACAAAATGACGAACCTATTCTGTGGGACTTCGGTTCTGCCGCGCGCCACCATCAATTGAATTGCCCCTGGCTGGGCGAGCGATCGCGTCCAGGCATTCCTCTTCTCCGTGGTGCGATGTCGCCCGAAATGGGCCGGGCCGAAAACGTAGCGAAGAAAATAAAACTGGAATTGGAAAAGCGAGGCTTGCTGACCGAACCGCTTGGAATTGATGTCGTCGAACCTCCTATTCTCTTCGCCCTCCAAAAGGAAGGAATCAAAGTCGTCGACGGACAACAGCTGATGTCCGACGCTCGAGTAATCAAGACGCAGGATGAAATCTCGTTGCTCAATCACTCGGCGATGATGGTTGACGCTGCCTACGACGAACTGTATCGCGCAATGAAACCGGGTATGAGCGAGAACCAAGCCGTTGGACTTGCCAGCAAGGTTCTCTACGACATGGGTTCCGAGTACGTCGAAGCTGTGAATGCCATTTCCGGTGAGCGTTGCAGTCCGCACCCTCACGTTTTTTCCGATCGAGTCCTGCGTCCGGGTGACCCGGTTTATTACGACATTCTCCATTCCTACATGGGCTACCGCACTTGCTACTACCGCTGCTTTACGATCGGCTACGCATCCCATGCCATGATCGATGCCTACAAGCGTTGCCGCGAATATCTCGATGCCGCCATTTCGTTAGTGCAGCCTGGACGCACCACGGCCGAAATTGCATCCGTTTGGCCAAAGGCCCAAGAATTTGGATTCCCCGATGAAGAGGCCGCGTTTGCGCTTCAGTTTGGTCACGGCATTGGTCTCGCCATCTGGGAAAAGCCCGTCATTAGCCGCATGGTTTCACTGGAACACTCGCATGAAATCAAACCGGGGATGGTTTTCGCGCTTGAGACCTTCTGGCCCTCCAAGGACGGTTGGAGCGCGGCGCGCATCGAAGAGGAAATCGTCGTCACCCAAACAGGCCACGAAGTGATCACCCGATTTCCCGCCGAAAAATTGTTGGTCGCAGGCGCCCACTACGTGACTGTCGAAGGCCCTCTCCCCACCGCTCGCGAAAACGAAGCACCTCCGAGCCAGCGCATTGTCGAAATGGTCGAAGCCAGCTCCAAATCCGAAGGCGTCGCCGCAAGGAGCTAAAGCGTCTCCATATGGTCCTTGACCGTCCAATGGCAGGCAGGAGCCCTCGCGACATCCAAGAGCCTGATAAACGGGGTGGATTCGATAGGTCGATGCAAAACACCATCTGATGTAAATCTGCTCTGTAAAGGTGGTGTTGGCATGAGGCCAGGGATACGGTTTGGTCTTTCTGCGATTGAGAAGCGTGAAGTTTGGAGCCGCTGGAAAGCGGGACAGTCGCTGCATGAGATTGGGCGGGCTTTTTATAAGCCCCATAGCTGCATTCGTGCGGTGTTGTTGCCTCGCGGCGGCATCCCTCCTATTGCTCGACGTCGCTCGCGGCTAGCACTCACTCTCGCTGAGCGAGAAGACATCTCGCGAGGGATCATACCGCGACTCGTCGACGCCGCGGAAGTGAGATTGATAGACCCAGCGCAAGAAGTCCCGCTGTGGTGGTCTTTCCACTTCCAGTGTCCCCGAAGATTCCCACTTTCGCCGCAGTCTGCTCATTTGTTGCGGGATTGAGCAATCCGGTCGCGCCTCGTGATAACGCGGACTCTGGAACGCTGCCTGTTTGCGATTCACAATTCACCCCTTATCCTGCGCGCGTTTGAATGACTGAATCACTTGGGCGCAAAACCGCGTCCTTCGGCCTCAAATTGAGGGATGGTTGGTGAGTAAGGGCAGCCGAATCAACATCGATTTTGCGGATTCTGGCGGGCGATGGGAATCGAACCCACGTCCGCACGCGGCTAAGCGACTGAAAGCATTAGTTAATCGGACCGCTTGTCCGTCCAATTCCGTCCAACATCGACGCAACTTTTTCGACGGCTTGGCGGTGCGCATCGCCGACGACATGCCCGTAGATTTGCAGAGTCGTACGCGCGCTTGTGTGTCGGAGTTGGCGTTGGGCGACTTTTGGTGTCGCACCCGAATCGAGAAGCAACGCCGTGTGAGTATGTCGGAACGCGTGAAGACCGCAACGCGGAATCTTCAACGCGTCCAGCAAGGTCCAGAGGTGATACTCGACGACTTTGTTCGAGGAAGGCGGCCGATCATTCCGAGTAGCGAACAAGAAGCCGCTCGGATTGGGTTTCCACCGTGATCGGTAAGCCTTCAAAATATCAACAAGCGCGTCAGGAATTGGAAGTGAAGTTTCACTCGCTTGGCTCTTCGCGGTTTGAATCTTTCCGTACCATGCCGACCGACGGATGTGCATCAGCCGACGGTCAAGGTCGATGTCCTGCCATTGAAGTCCAAGGACTTCGCCGGCTCGAAGGCCGTCCATGGTCAGAATGCAAAACAGCGTTCGCCAAGGATCTTCCGCGAGAGAGAGGATTTTGTTTAGTTGATCGACGGTGAAATGCGCGGCTTCGTGCCGAACACCGCGAGGTGGCAGTCGAAGCCTCGCTACGTCGATCGGGGTGCAGTTGTAGCCCCAGTCGCGGGCAGTTGAAAGGATTGAGGAAAGCGTGCCGAGAACGTTCAGAACGGTCTTCCGCGAAACGCCGTTCGCGAACACGCGGGTGATAAACGTCTGCTGGTTTTCGATTCCAAATTGCTCGAGCCGGAGTGTTTCAAGCTGAGGAAGGATGTAGCACTTCAAATGAGATTTCACTGCGCGCGCCGACGACGGTTGGTGCTTTGTCAAAATCTCCGCCTTCCATCGCTCAATGAACTCACCAAAAGTAGCTACGCGGCCGGGTCGATAGTCGAAGCCGTTGATCGGGGCGAGAAGCACTTCTAGGCGCCGCATCGCGAGAGCCTTCGTCGGAATGTCCCGCTTGCTGCCCAGGATCACTTCACGGCGAACGCGTTTCGTCTCGGTGCCAACGATCACATCGTCTCGATAACGACCCTTCCACTGGTTTCCCTGCAGAAACACATACCCCTTCTGGAAACGACGTCGAGCCATCAGGCTCCCTTCACCTGATGTCCAACTTTCCCTTTCGGCACACACGGTACCGTCTGCGCGTTGAACGTGCAACTTAAACCCCGATTCGCCCGGTACCCTAGGGTTCTCTTCGTCAACTCCCCCGACAGGAGCCCCGTTGTGGGATGGAACTACTGGATTGTGAGCGTTTTCATCTCCGGCCAAAATTCAGCCGGCGCGGACCGCTTTGGTGCTGCATCGTCAGGTCGATCGAATCGCAACAACCAGATTCGAAACCCACCGCCACCGCATGCTTCGGTGTAAATCAAACCCGCATGTTGCAATCGTCGCCGCCACCGCGTCGCAGTTGAGACGCTGGCCTTCACCCCGCTTGCCGCCGCACAGTCGTGGATCGGATCGCCGTCAGCGACCAAACACCACGCCGGATCATCGCTCGGCGCGGAGTGCTGCCAGTAGAGCAGCAATAACCACGCGGCCGGTCCAACCTCCCGCCGATAGTCGATCACCGTGGGCATGCTGTCTCTCCTAAGTTCATTCGTGCTTTTCG
>JAFAZL010000981.1 GCA_019239815.1 Acidobacteriota bacterium | reverse complement strand
AGCTCGAGATTCCCGAAATGGCTACGGCGGATTTCGGATACGAGAGACCAGCGCGATGGAAGCCGCGGATCAGGTCGACGTAAACCGGCTTGATCGAATAGAACGTGACCTGTTCGGCGAAGTGGTAGGGATTTGCGATGACGTCGGCGCGATAGGGATTGTCAGGCTGAACTTCTGTGTACGCTTTGTTGGCGAGGATCGGCTTCATCGCCACGAATGTCTGCTGATAGATGGACTCAGGGTTGGCGCCGGGGATAGAGGCACCCACGTACCCAACGGCGTCCCAAGTGTATTGGGGCTGGAGCACGGCCCACACAGCCAGGAGCAGGAAGAAAGCTAGGTAGGGAATCGTCGTAAGCGGGGAGAGTCGTATGGGAGAGGGCATGTCGATTGTTTTCGAGTTCTATCCTAGGCGAAGTTATTGGATCGCAGTTGCGGATTGAGGCACCTGAAAAACATACAGTGAGTGATCGAGGATCGTAGCCGGGTATTGCAACAGCCAGTGGTAGCCGTTCGGGTCGTCGAGCAGCTGGCCGGAGAGATAGGTGGCGCTGACGACGACGGTACCGGTCACTCTATCGTTCGGGTTGAGCTGAACGTAGCGGATGCCGTAGAGCTTGGGATCGATGGTGCCGAAATAGTCGAGGTGCATCGTGTCGTTCGGATGCGCGTTCTGATAGTCGCGCAGAGCAAGCAATCCCTGGCCCCAATCGAGATTGCTGTCGCTCAGGAGCTTCCAACTTGTTGCCGGATTCACGAAAGGCGTGAAGTAGGAAAGATAGCCCGGAGCGTAGCGGAGAACGTCGGCAGCGTTGAGGACAAGAAGCGCTACGAACAGCGCAAAGATGGCGCGTTTTTGCTGGGCATATTTCCAGAGCGACGCAATGAAAAGCAATGCGAACGGATAGACGAGCAGGATGTGACGCTCGCCGAGATCGACCTTAGAGAAAATCGCGAGGAAGAAGTAGACGGCTGGGAAGATAGCAAAGATCAACAAGTCGGTAGGGAATTTGATGCGTCCCGCGATGCCGAGCGCCACGGCGAGCAGGAACAGCGCAAGGACGACCGGCGGCCACTTCAGTGCGACGACCGTTGGGAAGTACATCTTCCAACCCTTGCCGTGCTGGACCTGGCCGAGGAAATACGACGGATGGCCGAGGTTGAGGTGGTTGGCGACACGGCCCATGCCTTTGATGTATTCGCCGGCAGGGATGTAGGCGGTCAGGTTGAAGTGTTTGTGCGTATCGCCGGTTGTAGCTTTCGTGCGATTGGGCGAAGTGACAGTCACGAAGCCGTTCTGCACATCGACCTTGGTCATGTGGAAGAAGAACGTCGCCCACACGAAGACAAAAGAGATCGCGACCATGGCGAAGGCTTGTCGCCAGTTCCAGTCCTTCGGATTCCATGCGATCGAGGTGGGCTTGAGAATCAGGACGAGGCCGAGCGCGAGCACGAACATCGCTGGCAGGCTGAACTTAGTATCGATCATCGCGCCGAGGAGCAATCCGAGCCCAACAGCGCGTCCCCAGGATTGCGTACGGCGCCAGTAGACGAGTTGCATTGCGACAGCGAACGTGATCAGGGCGGTGGCGCCGTCGTTACAACTGATCGAGAAGTTGGCGATAAGAGCCGGCGAGAACGCGTACAGCGCCAGCGCAAAGTTGGCCGCTCCTTCGGAGAACATTCTGCGTGCCGTGAGCCAAATGAGGACGCCGAGAAGAACGCCAAGAGCGACGATCACGATGCGGCCGGACCATGCGACGACCTCAGGGCTTGGCGAGATGCCATCGGCGTATCGGACGTCATAGCCGATGCTGATCGTGCCGTGCGTCGCAAGTACCGGCAGCGTGGAGAGCAGAAATACGAGCGGCGGATGATCGTTCCAGCGCTCGAAGCGATTGAAGCGCCATGCCTCTGTGCCGGCAACGATGTGGAGCGCTTCGTCGTTGGTCAGCGATTGCGTGCGCATGAACCAAAAGCACTGGGCAACAAAGAGAAGCAAGAGCACGGCAGGAATGATCCGGCCGAGCGCGGATCTGGGACCAACTGTTGCCACGCGCTTGTGAGCGGAGGAGTTCAACTCAGAGTGGGCAGCTTCGGATTGTAGAGTGGGCATAAGAATAAGTGCGGACCAAGAAGTCCGAGTCACGAACAAGATGTATTTTGGATTTGCGGATGACCGAAGGCCCTCGATCGGAGCGAAGGTTGTGCGATCATGCGGATAGGTTGGGTGCCAGCGGCAAGCCTCGACGCGAACAAATTCGGTATAATCCTCGCCGATGGCCCCGAGTTTTCAGCCTCTCA
>JAFAZL010000943.1 GCA_019239815.1 Acidobacteriota bacterium | reverse complement strand
TGCCGGACGGCGGATGCATAGGGTATCCACGGTATATCGGGCGCGACGGCGTCGAGGAATTTGCCCGGCGGCTGGTGGAAGAGAGTGGCGTACTGCTGCTGCCGGCTAGCGTGTACCGTTCGGAGCTCGGTGCAACGCCGACGGACCGGTTCCGGATCGGATACGGTCGCGACAACATGGAAGCGGGCCTTATGGCTTTGCGAGGGCATCTTCGGAAAGTTGCTGCCTAGCCTGCAGCGAAACGTCTGTGATTGATGGCGAAAACGCCCCGTTCGCGGCTAGTTATCCATTCCATCGCAGCTTGGAAGCCCCAGTCTCCAACTGGTTGATGCCACCAGTGACCACAAGAGCGGTTTCCACAGCCACCTTTCGGATGCGAACACCGCAGAATTGCTGTCTCTGATCGGAGACGAGTTTCTCAAGTTTGACGTCCCGCTGGCCGACGGGAACTATTTTTCCTTTGTTTTGAGGGGATTGGAGGGGCGAACGAGAGGCAAACAATTGGTACCCCACGTGCTTGATGTGCTTCGGCGTGCTGCTCTTCGACCCCGCAGAGCGGCTGTGGCGTGGGAGGAACTATGGCAACGGTTAGTGAGTCTCGTACAAGCGATCGAGCGATATCCGACGTGGAATTCGAAGAATTGCTGCAGAAGACGTACGAAATGGTGCAGAACCAGAAGTCGCTTCATCCGCTGGATCCATCCGCAGAGTCAACTTCATGGACCTAGAAAGAACACAGACCACTCCAAACGAGTTGCGAAAAGCTGGACTTTCGGCCAAACCGGGAGACGACAAGAAGGAATTGGCTTGGGCATTTCTCGGGCTGATTCTGTGGTCGGGAGTGGTGTTGGTCGGCGTATTTGGCGCCGGCTATGTTCTAGGGCACTCAATCCTGCACATCTGGTAGTAAGCCGGTCGACAGTTCAAAGTCGAAAGGGCGGATGATCCGCCTTTGGGATTGGTGTGATCGCGGCGTCGTTGTTTTGGTGAGAGTTCGGACGCCGTGCGACCCAGGTTGGACCGCGTTGAAATCCTTGACCGTCCTGCGGGCGGCTCAGGATGACAGTTGTTGGATTCACGCGGTAAGGAATTGAAGGGCGCTGAGCCCACCCGTTCTATTCCATCGAGCTGCTTCCAGCTGGTCTGCTATTTCACCCAGACAGTGCTTAGGAATTCGTAGCGGGCGCGGTGCATGTCTTTTTGCGCTTTTGAATCGGCGTCGAGGTGCATGACTTCGTAGCCGGTGTCGGCGTTGTATCTCGGCCAGTTGGGCAAGCCTGCGCCGTTGGGATCGCCGTTCTTAGCGAAGTTGCTCCAATATTTGCGGATCAGGTCGGTGAGTTTGTGATCTTCGGGGCGCCAGCTGATCCAGTTTTCGGAATCGAGCGCGCCAAAGACGAATTCGATTTCGGCGGAGTGGTAGGCGCCGGCCTCTTCGGGTCCGCGCTTCGGATCTTTTGGATGGTCCATGTCAAACCGATAACGATAGATCGGTGATTTGCCGGTTTTCGATTGCGCTTCGATCCATCGCCAGGTGGAGAAGGCGATGAAATGGTCGCCTTGGTAGTCTTCGAGCGAGCGGCTGGCTTGTTCCTCATTTTCGATGGGATAGAGCTTCAGGAATTCGTCGGCCTTTGCCGCGAAGTCCTTTGTGGCGATCGCTTTCAGTGCGGCAGCGAAATTGTCGTTGGGCTCGGAGGAGGCGCCCTCGTCGCGGTTCCATCCAGCGAGGAGCGGCACGTCGCTCTGCTTGCCTGCAGCGAAAATCGCTTCGGGCGATTCTGGGAGGAAGTAGCCGTCGATGTTGGGTCGGAAGCGCTCGTCTTTGGTGGCGAGTTGCGCGTCGAGAACTTTCTGTGCCGGGACCACGCGCAGGGCCGCGAGCGTGTCGGCATTCAGATGATCCTTGCCAAACTTTGCGCCTTCTTCGGCGCTTTGCTCTTTGGTGCGGAATGGCAACGTGGTTCTTGAGAACGCACCGCCGCTCTCACCGATCGCCTTGTGGAAGAGACCTTTGGAGACGGGTGACGCCATCTGTTCGCTGACGGAGAAGGAGCCGGCGCTTTCCCCGAAGATGGTGACGTTGCCGGGATCGCCGCCGAATTGCGCGATGTTGCGCTTAACCCATTCGAGCGCAGCGGATTGATCCATCAAGCCGTAGTTGCCGGTGGCGTCGTGGCTGCTTTCCTTGGCGAGTTCGGGATGCGCGAAGAATCCAAAGATGCCGAGGCGATAGTTCATCGAAACGACGACGACGCCTTCTTTGGCGAGATTGGTGCCGTCCTGACGGGGCTCGGAAGTGGCGCCAGCGGAGAAGCCGCCGCCATAAATCCAGACCATCACGGGGAGTTTGTCTTTCGATTTGCTCTTGTCGAGCTTGGCAGGCGTCCAGACGTTGAGATAGAGGCAATCTTCGCTGATGCCGGGGTCGCGGAAGATCATGTCGTCGTAAATCCTGCCTTGCATGCAACGAGGGCCGAACTCTGTGGCCTTGCGCGTGCCTTTCCATTTGGCGGGCTTGACGGGCGGCTTCCAGCGGAGATCTTTGACGGGCGGCTGAGCGAATGGGATGCCGAGGAAGTCGGAGATTGAGCCGTCGGATTTGCCTTCGAGTTTGCCGGTGTCAATCTTGACGCTGGGTGCGGAGTCGGCGGCGCGAATACTGACGGCGGCGAACAGCGCGATGAAACAAATAGAGCCGACTACCGTCGAAAGTCCACGTCTTATCATGGAGTCTCCTGGGAAAGCCCGAGGGACAATATCACAGGTTAGTGCGTTGCTACGTGCTAGCGGAGAGCCGCAGGAATATCCATGCTCGTGTGAAGTATGCGGACGATTTCGATCGGTTTTGAGGTGGGATCGTAAATTATCCAGTATGTGCGATAAGGGAGCAGAAGACGAAAGCGAACGGGGAGCGGCGTGAGGTCTGTGCGCAAAATACCGGCGAAGGGCGACGCAGCTATTGACCGGCAGGTTTTGTAGATCGCTCGTACGACTGCTCTAGCGGCATCCGCATCGTCAGCTGAAATATATTCTCCAATTTCGATCAAATCGCGAAAGGCCCTGGAGCTGAAGCGATACGAAGTCATTCCTTGCGGCTTGAGGTTCGCCACGACTTCATTCGTTCCTCGATCGCGGCTTCTACTTCTTCGGCGTCCATCAAGGGTTCTTCCTTGGCCGACCGCCAGCCCTCTTCTATCTTTCGGGCGATCTCCGCTCGATGTTGCGCGAGGTATTCCTCACGCTCGTGTAGTTGCGAAATTGCCTGCTCTATTAAGTCTTCAGCCGAGGCATAAGGACCTCGACTGAGGTCTTCCTGGATCATGGCTTCGAGTTCGGGTTTAAGGCGGATGTCCATCCGGGAATTTTACTCTCGCGGGCGTTCAATGGCCATCGCAGTATTCGGGCGAGCCTGCTTCTTGACGGTTGTGGGGGCGAGGTCTAGGCTCGATTTATTGGGTGGAGTTGTTTGGGGTGCGTGTCATGCGATTCTTGACGGACTTTTCCCGGCAAAAATTTGGCGGAGCGTTGGTGGTGGCTGCGTTGGGGGCGGTGGCTGGATTGACTGCGCCCGGGTCGGCGCTGGCGCAGGACTCGTCGGCCGAGACGAATATGTTTCGTGGCGATCGTCCAGAGATTTCGGTGACGGTGCGCGACAGTGGTGGCGCGGAAATTACGACTCCGGCGACAGTGCGCATCTATCGTTCCGGCGTGCCGACCGATCAGGGCCAGACCAGCAAGGGCCGCGTCTTTTTCATGCTGCCTTCGACCGGTGAGTACTCCGTACAGGTCTCGGCGACGGGATACGAAAGCAGTCAGAAAGACATCGCGATGCCCGTGGCGCTGAAGGCCGAGGTGGAGTTCACGCTGAAGCGCAGAGCCGAGTCGAATGAGACGGTTGGCGTGCCGGCGGGGCCGGTGCTCGCGCCCAAGGCGAAGGAAGCGTTCGAGAAGGGATTGCAGGCGCTTGGCGCGGGGAAAATCAAGGACGCGCAAAAATATTCTGGTGAGGCAATGAATCTTGCGCCGGGGCATCCGGATGTTTTGTATCTGCAGGGCGTGGTGGATTTGAATCTTCGGAATTTTGCGGATGCGCAGGATGTGCTCGAGAAAGCGACGCAAATCGATCCGATGCATGCCCGTGCACAGGCGGCACTGGGGATGGCACTGAGTGATCAGGGGAAATACGAAGAGGCGATTCCGTCGCTGGAAAAGTCGCTTGAGTTGAACGCGGGCGATCCGAACTGGGAGACGCAGTACGCGTTGGCGCAGGCGTACTACAAACTGGAGAAATATCCCGAGGCGGCGAAGGTGTCGCAGGCGGCTTTGTTGAAATCGAATGGCAAGGCGCCAGAGATTGAGTTACTGGTGGCGCAGTCGCTGGTGGCGACGGGGAAGTATGACGAGGCGGCTGCGGCCTTGCGCGATTACTTGAAAAACCATGGTGACCGGCCGGATGCGGCGAAGGCGAAGCGGTGGCTGGATCGGTTGGTGGCGGATGGCAAGGTCGCGAAGAACTAAAGGCGAAGTAAAGAAGCAAAGAGGCAATGAAGTAACGACAGAACGCTTTTGATGCGAAGGTTCAGGGATGATTCGTTGCTGAGGGCTGACGCTGAGATCCTTCGGCGACCTTCGGTCGCCTCAGGATGACTACCCGTTTCTTTTGTGCAGAAGTGGTGGCCATTGCCCCATGACGTGAGTTGGGTCGCCGCTGCGGTACTCGTTATGCTGCGGCGTTGACGGGTTGTTTTTTCTGCGAGCCGACGAAAGCGAAATAGGCGATGTAGATGTAGCAAAGGATCGGCAGGAAGAATGCGTGATGGATGCCGATTCGATCCGCGATGATGCCCTGCAACTCCGGGATGATCGCGCCACCAACGATCGCGGCCACCAGCAAACCTGAGCCGTCACCGGTCAGCGGGCCGAGACCCTCAATGCCCAGTGTAAAGATCGTGGGGAACATCACGGAGTTGAACAGGCCAACGGCGATGATGGTCCACATCGCGAGATGACCGAAGGTGAGCATCGACGTGATGACGAGTAGCGCTGCGACCAACGCCGCGACCCCGAGAATTTTGTTCGCCGCGATTTTCTGCTGTAGAGCCGAGCCGATGAACCGGCCGACCATCGCACCGCCCCAATAGAAGGAAAGAAGTCCTGCCGCGGCTTGTTCCGAGATGTTTCCGATGTCGGGCTGACTGAAATAATTCACGAGGAAGCTGCCGATCGAGACTTCGGCGCCGACGTAGACGAAGATGCCGATTGCGCCGAGTATGAGATGGGTATGGTGCCAGATCGAGTCGTGACCTGCGGCGGAGCGCTGTTCGACGCTTGCGATCGCTGGCAGTTTGAACAACGCGATCGCAACGCCAAGGGCCATGAGCGCCAGCGCAAATATGAGATACGGCGTTTTTACTGACGAAGCTTGCTCGACTCGATATGCCTGCAACTGCGGCGCTGACATCGCGGCTATTGCTCCAGCGGCGAGAGGCGCACTGCTCAGGATGAGCATGCCGCCGAGCTTGGGGCCGATCGTCGTGCCGAGCGAATTAAACGCCTGCGCCAGATTCAGCCGGCTGGCCGCCGTTTTCTCAGGACCAAGGATGGCTACATAGGGATTCGCCGAAACCTGCAAGATCGTCATGCCGGCCGCGAGGACGATCAACGCGGTAAGAAAAAACGGAAACGACGGCACGCTCGCTGCAGGAAGAAATAGCAACGCCCCGATGCCCATCGTGAACAAACCCGCGACCATCGCTTTTTTGTATCCGACCGCGTCGATCAATTTGCCCGACGGCAGCGAGAACACGAAGTATGACGTGAAAAAAGCGAACTGAATCAACATCGCTTTCGCGTAGTTCAGATCGAACACCGTTTTCAAGTGCGGAATCAGAATGTCGTTCAGGCTGGTGAGGAAGCCCCACATGAAGAACAACGTGGTGACCATCGCGAGCGGGCGACGATAGTTTTGTGCGGAGTCACTGGAAACGCTCACAGACTGGGAACTAGCGGTCGTTTGCGCCATCCATCACCTCGAGGTGAACGTGGTCAATTTGTATCACAAAGAGCGGCTGCGCCCGCAATGCCGGCGTCTTCCTTATAGTGCGCAAGCACCAACGGCGTTTCCTGCGGGTACGGGCTGAGACACGCCCCCACCCACCGTGTGCGAATTTCTTCCAGAAACGGCGCGAGCATGGACGATACGCCGCCGCCGATCACGATCACATCCGGCTCGAGCAGATCGATGATGTTGCCGAGCCAGTAGGCGAGCAGGTCGAGCGTTTCCTGCATCACTTCGCGTGCCAGCGCGTCGCCCGATGCGTAAGCCTTCGCGACCATTTCGCTGGTCACTGCGTCGGGCTTGCCGCCGGACATCTCGAGCAGCGTCGATTTTTTCGCGGCAACGCCGCTGCCTGATTGCACTTGAGCGAGCTTGCTCCGGGCGCGCCGGGCGATTGCAGGTCCTGCCGCCAGTGTTTCGATGCAGCCGCGCTTGCCGCAGGCGCATTGCAGGCCGTGAATATCGACGCCGACGTGTCCGCCTTCGGTCGCAAGCCCTGTTCGGCCGTGATAGACCTTGCCGTCGATCACAAAGCCGGTGCCAATGCCTGTGCCGATCGTGGCGTAAAAAACGTTGCGATAGCCGCGCCCGGCGCCCCATTTCGCTTCGGCGAGCGCGGCAGCGTTGGCGTCGTTATCGACCTTCACCTGCGCATCGGGATACAGCTTGCGCATTTCTTCCGCGAGCGGAAAGTTGTGCCAGCCAGGCACGTTGGGCGGATTGAGTATCACGCCGGTTCTGGGATTGAGCGGACCCGGCGCGCAAATCCCAATCGCGCGCGGTTGAAATTGGTCCCCTGATGCGAAACGCGAACGCAGATCCTCGATCGCCGCAGCCACCGCCGCCAGACCACGAACGGCATCGTTCGCCACCATGGGCATGCGGCTCTGCGCCAAGATCTTGCCCGCGTGATCGACAAGTCCCGCGGCTACTTTCGTGCCACCGATATCAACGCCGACGATAGGGTCATGCTGGGCTTGCGAGGTCACCGGCTCACCGCTTATCTGTCGCGCCGGAGCCCGCGGCCGAAGCTGCTTTTGGCGCCTTTGGATCGGTCACTGTGACTGGCGTCCCGCCCGCTTGAAAAACAATCTCGCCTTTAAATAATGTCATCTCGCATTTCATATTTTTCAGATCGCTGGCCGGCGCTGCGTACATATCTCGATCCCAGACGGCGATGTCCGCTTCTTTGCCGAGCTCGATCGACCCGACCGTGCCGTCCAGGAACAGTTGATGGGCTGCCCATTGTGTATATGAACGGAGCGCGATGCGGGCATCGACAGCCTCGGCGGTTCCAAACGGATGGGCGCCATAAACACTCTTCAGCGTCTCGCGCGCCATCGACGCCCAAATGCCGTATCGCGCTGGGAATGGAGCGACGAAATAATCGGAGCCGCCGGCAAACACGACTCCCCTCGCTACCATTGTCTTCAGCGGCAGCAATCGCGCTGCTCGCTCCGGTCCAAATGTTCCGGCGTAGGTGTCTCCGATCCACCACATGAACACTGCCTGCAGCTCCGGATAGCCGGCGTCGTACTGCTTTTGCAATGCTGCCATCGTTTCCAACGCGTGATCGGTTGGGATATTTGAATGAATGATGCTGTGGCGCAGACCGTGCGTCGGCGTTTCCTTTAAGACTTCGGCATAGGTGTCGACGACGGTATCGATTGCGCGATCGCCGACGGCGTGCGTGCCGATATGAATTCCCGCCTGGTGATACATGCGCACGAGTTGCTTGTAAGTTTCGATGTCGATCGCCGGATAGCCCTTGTTGCCCTTGTCGATCTCCGTCGATTTCGTGTGCCAATCGTCATAGAGCCACGCGGTTCGCCCGCCACCGCTGCCGTCCATGTAGAGTTTTCCGCCGCCGGAAAGCAGCACGTCGTCGCCCAGCGCGCGCGGAGGAAGTGGGAGAGCCTTGATGCGAGCGAGGGTTGCGCGACCAGAATCCATCGTCGTCCCGACATCCCACAAAGTGAAGACGCGCACCTTCAACTTGTTTTCGTCGAGCACCCGTTTATAGGCGTCCCAGGTGTGGGGCTGGATGTCGCCTTCCTTGATGGCAGTCATCCCTTCGGCATGCAGGGCGTCGATGATATGCAAAATCGCGTCATGCTCCTGGTCGGGCGTTGCCGGCGGGATGAGGTTGACGACGGGCAACATCGCGGATTCTTTGAGGACACCAGTGGGATTCCCTTTGGCGTCGCGATCGATTGTGCCGGCTTTTGGATTCTTGGTTGCGTGCGTGATGTGTGCGAGCTTCAGGGCAAGGCTATTGGCCGTGCCATAGTGGCCTGTCGTGTGTTGCAGCCAGACCGGATTCTTTGGAGCCACCTTGTCCAGATCCGCCGCGTATACGTAGCGGAGTTCTGCGAGCTTGCTTTCGTCCCAGCCCGTGCCCTGAATC
>JAFAZL010000900.1 GCA_019239815.1 Acidobacteriota bacterium | reverse complement strand
AGCTGGTCCACCTTCACGTTGTCGGGTATGCGCGAACTCAATCGCAGCGAGCCGGTCTGTCACGTTAGTTATTTCGAGGCCGATGCATTTGCGCGCTGGGCCGGAACGCGTTTGCCGACTGAGTTTGAGTGGGAGGTCGCGGCGGCGGATCTGCCGCGGGTGGGAAACTTTGTCGAGGACGAAATCTTTCATGCGAGGCCGCTTGATCAAATGGCCATCGATGAACCGCTTGCGCAGATGTTCGGTGATGTTTGGGAGTGGACGCGCAGTTCGTACGCGCCGTACCCGGGCTACGTGCCTGTGGCCGGCGCGCTTGGCGAATACAACGGCAAATTCATGTGCAATCAGTACGTGCTGCGCGGTGGCTCGTGCGCGACTTCCCGGTCGCACATCCGCACGACGTACCGCAATTTTTTCCCGCCCCAGGCGCGATGGCAATTCACGGGAATCCGCTTAGCCAGAGACGTGGGCTGACAGCCCGCAAATAGAGTGGCGGCGTACATTTTCCTATGAATACTGACGACCACGTGCCCTCCGGGGACTTTCACGATTTTGAACCTTCGCTGGATGCGGTTCGCCGCGAAGTGCTGCGCGGCCTGTCAGAACGCCCGAAGCGCATTGCACCGAAATTCTTTTACGATGAGACCGGCTGCAGACTTTTCGACGAGATTTGCAGGCTTGATGAGTATTATCTCACCCGTACGGAGGTCAGGATCCTTCAGGACAACGCCGCCGAGATTTGTGCCGTGCTCGGACCTGGATGCCGATTGGTCGAGCTCGGCAGCGGCAGCAGTACCAAGACGCGCATTTTGCTCGACTGCGTTCCCTCGCCGGCGGCGTATGTGCCGGTCGACATCGCGCGGGAGCACTTATTGCGATGTTCGGCCAGGCTTTCACGCGTTTATCCGAGTCTGAGCGTGTTGCCGGTATGCGCTGATTATACCGCCGACTTCCGTTTGCCGGATATGCCGGGTGCGCCGCGCCGAACGGTCGCGTTCTTTCCGGGCTCAACGATCGGCAACCTTGAGCTGCCGGAAGCCGAGCTTTTACTCCACCGGCTTGCGGCGCTGTGCGGCCAAGGCGGCGGATTGCTGATTGGCGTGGACT
Organism: Acidobacteriota bacterium; assembly: GCA_019239815.1. The sequence continues at coordinate 2,260 of JAFAZL010000900.1, read as the reverse complement.
TGAAGAAGAACCGCCGCACCCTGGAGCGTGCCTACAACGACGCCCGCGGTGTAACGGCGGCATTCAATCTCAACCTGCTGACGCGCATCAATCGCACGTTCGGCGTATCCATCCGGACTGAATCCTTTCGGCATCACGCCTTTTACAACGAAGAATTCGGCCGGATCGAAATGCACTTGGTGAACATGGCCGAGCAGACCGTGCGATTAAACGGTACCGAGATCGCTTTTGGGCGCGGAGAATCCATCATCACGGAACATTCGTACAAATACACGGTCGAGGAATTTGAGACACTTGCAGCGCGCTCGGGATGGACGCTCGAACGCCTCTGGATCGATGCCGACCATCTATTTAGCGTGCTGTACCTCGTTAGCCAGTACCGAGGATAGTCCCGCTCCAGAGGTAGCGATCGCGTAAGCTCTGCGAGATGATTGAACTCAAATCAGTCAGCAAAGCATTCGGCACAACGGTAGCCCTCCACGAAACCGACCTGTCGATCGACACCGGAAAAACGACCGCGCTCATTGGCCCGAGCGGCTGCGGCAAATCAACGCTCTTGCGACTGATCATCGGGCTGCTCAAGCCGACTACCGGCCTTATCACCATCGATGGCCAGCGCGTCTCCCCGGAAAACATCCTGCGGCTGCGGCACCGTATCGGGTACGTGATTCAGGAAGGAGGACTCTTTGCGCATCTGACGGCTGCGCAAAATGTGCTCCTTATGGCGAAACATTTAAAACGGCCCGTTGCGCAGATGGAAGCCCGGCTGCACGAGCTGTGCGAGCTGACGCATTTCCCCACAAATGGCCTCGCACGCTACCCTGTCGAGCTCTCCGGCGGCCAACGCCAGCGCGTGAGCCTGATGCGCGCGCTGATGCTTGAACCCAGTGTGCTGCTCCTCGATGAGCCGCTCGGCGCACTTGACCCGATGGTGCGCGCGCGGTTGCAGGAGGAGTTAAAGGAAATTTTTCAACGCCTCCGCCAGACGACGGTGCTGGTGACCCATGACATGGCCGAAGCCGCTTTCTTGGCCGGCCGCATGGTGTTGCTCAATGAAGGTCGCGTCGTCCAATCCGGAACGCTCGACGACCTGCGGATCAGGCCGGCGTCGGCGTTCGTCCGAGAATTCCTGAATGCGCAGCGCGCGTTAGCGACGGTATGAGAGGGACGGTCGCGATGTTGGTCGTTCTGGCGTTCGGCGTTGCTGCGCCGGCGAAGCAGGTGGTTGTCGGTTCGAAGAAATTCACCGAGTCCTACGTGTTAGGCGAGCTTGCCAAGGCCGTTTTGCAACAAGCGGGATGTACCGTTCAACTCCGGCAGGGGATGGGTGGCACCATCATTGTATGGCAAGCCTTGTGCGGTGGCCAAATCTCACTTTATCCAGAGTATACGGGCACCATCCGTGAGGAAATTCTAAGGACGCAGGAACCGCTGAGCGCAGCCAACATGCGCGCACTGCTTCGCCAACAGGGCATCGGCGTGACAGGAGAGCTCGGCTTCAACAACACGTACGCGCTGGTCATGAAGCGCAATCGCGCCGGCCAACTCGGCATCCGCAAGATCAGCGATTTGCGGCAACACGCCAACCTGCGCGTAGGCCTGACGCATGAGTTCCTCGACCGGCAGGACGGCTGGGTGCCACTCACCAAGCGCTACAATTTGCAGATGGCTGATGTGCGCGGGATCGATCACGCGCTCGGCTACGCCGCGCTGGCCAACGGCTCACTCGATCTCAAGGACGCTTACTCGACGGACGCCAAAATCGCCGAAAATGACCTCGTTGTCCTCGACGATGACCTTCACTTTTTCCCGCAGTACAAAGCGGTGTTTCTTTACCGGCTCGACACCGATCCCCATGGCGTTGCCGCGCTGGAAACGCTCGCCGGCACGTTAGACGAAGCGCGCATGACGCGCCTGAACGCCGAGGCGGAGCGGACCAAGGACTACGGGCGGGCCGCGGCGCTCTACTTTGGCAACGCGCCAAGACGTGCGGAAGATAACCTCGCGGCAAAAGTTGCGCACTGGACCGTGCGGCACCTGGAACTGGTGGGAGCCTCACTACTGCTTGCCATCCTCATCGGCCTGCCGCTTGGCATCCGCGCGAGCCGTCCCGGCCCGGTCAGCAACTTCATCCTGGGGGCATGTGGCATTATTCAAACGATCCCGTCGCTCGCGTTACTGGCGTTGCTTGTGCCGGTCCCGTTTTTCGGGATTAGCCCGGCCACAGCGATCTTTGCGCTGTTTCTGTACAGCCTGTTGC
>JAFAZL010000503.1 GCA_019239815.1 Acidobacteriota bacterium | reverse complement strand
AACTGAATCCCAAAGATCGAATGCAAGAGCATCCGTGCCCTGGTCATTTCCGGCGAGTTGCCGAATCGCTTGCGCATCGCCACCGCGGTCCAGATCACGACTCCCAAAACGGCCAATGCTCCCACCATGTGCGGCCAGATTGGAATTTCCTGATGTCGGAAACCTGCACCAAGTACGACCTGCAGAAAGATCACTTCGGCATTCGCGATCGTCACCGCGTGTATTGACGGCGCCCCGCTGTCGCTCAACTGCGGCCGCTCTGTCATCCACCACTTGCTCGTGAAGACCGCTATGCCCAGCAGCGCACCGAACATAATTTGTCCGAAGCACGCGTGCAGCACTGGCAGCCAATAGTGAAGCAACTGGCGGACCACTTCGCCGCCAAGGATCGCCTGCACGACGATGCCGCCAATCGCAATCACGCTGAACCAACGAAGCCAGCGCCGGTCGTCCTTCATCCAGATCAGGATGGTTTCAATCACCACCAATACGCCCAGTACGCCCGCGATCACGCGGTGAGAGTGCTCGAAAAACGCGCCGCCCTCGAGCATGCTTAGCGTCGGGAACCATGTCCCGAACGACTTCGGCCAGTCCGGCACCGACAGCGCGGCGTCGTTCGACGTCACCAGCGCACCCGCGACGAACAGCAAAACTGTCCACGCCACCACAAAATTCGCGAATCGATGAACTAAAGGGTTGTACTTGGATGTCATAAGCGAAAACTCATGGCGGAATTATACCTCAGGCGTAACGCGGGCGGAGAATCCGTCCCGGGTACAAGGCGGTTTTGTCGGGACTGAAGTCGCTACGGAATTCCGCAGCGACAGAAATTTCGAAAAGTTCGCAACGTCAATTCAAGAACGAATTCGGCGCCTGCGCAGCCAGCGGTGCGAAACCCTTAGGTGCCGCTTCCACACCAACCGCCTGCAAAACAAGGTCTTTCAAGGCGTCGATGAAAATCGGCGAATCGCCCACTGCAGGCATCATCCGAAAGCGTTCGATGCCGACTTTCTTGGCATCAGCGCGCGCCTCGATGTTGATCTCGTGCAGGGTCTCGATGTGCTCGGTCACAAACGAAATCGGCACAACGAGCATCTCTCTCACACCTTCGTGCCCCAATCGTTCGATCGTGCCGGTCAAAGGCGGCTGCAGCCATTTCGCCGGACCGACGCGGCTCTGGTAGCAAAGCAAATGCGTTTTCGGCCAGGCCGCATATTTCTGCGCGCCCGACTCGCACACCAGGCGCACCGTTTCCTCGATCTGCTTCGGGTACGGATCGCCCTTCTCCACCAGGCTCATCGGCAATCCATGCGCACTGAAAACAAGATGAATCCGCGAACTATCCGGGAACTGCCGGAGCATCGACCCGATCCGCTGCACGAGCGCCTGGATGTAGAGCGGGTGATTGTAAAACTGCGAAACCGTGACGATCTTCGGGCCGCCACCCCCATTGCCGTAAACGCGATTCCACTCCTTCAAGCTACTCAGTGTCGTCGCATACGAAAAATGGGGATAGAGTGGCAGCAACACGATCTCATCCAGGGAACCGGCGCGTTTCAGAGCATCGATCGCTTCCGAAGTCAGCGGATGCCAATAGCGCATCGCGGTGACCGCGACAGGATCGACGTAGGGAGACAGCAATTTCACTAGTGCGCGCCGCTGCCTTTCGGTTAACAACCCAATCGGCGAGCGCCGCCCGATCTCCGCATATTTCTGCGCCACCGGAATCGACCGCCGCGACGAAATCATCTTCGCCAACGGACGACGCAAAAATCCCAGCGGCCCCATCGGAATAATGTCTGGATCGAGAAACAGATTCAGCAGAAACGGCTCGACCGCCTGGAGTGAGTCGGGCCCGCCGAGCTGAAACAGCACGATTCCGATGCGTTTCTTCGCTGCCAAGCTACCTCCCTTTCTTCATCGAATCACGAAGCCGATCCAATTCGTCTTTCAATTGCGAGGTACGTCGCGCCACCGTCAAATAGAATACGAAAAACACCGCCCACCCAATGATATACGCCGCGAAGACGCTGCCGAGGTTCTTCATGCAACCTCCAGTTCGTGGCGAATAACGTCAACCTCGAGTCGCATCTTTTCCAACCGATTCCGCTCCATGATGAGAAACACCATCAACACGTGCATCGCCAGCACGCTGAAGAAAAACGTCGCCTTCATCGTAGGATTGAGCCCCGAGCTGCCATCCCCCATGATCACGGGCGCCGGATGCTGCGTCCGAAACCACCGAATCGCGCCGAATACCAGCGGCACATCGAGAAACGAAAAGATTCCAAACAGTGCGCTTAGCAAGGCGCGCCGGTCCGGCTCCTCAATCAGCGTGCGCAGCAACAGGTAACAGATGTAGAGCAGCCACAATACAAACGTCGAAGTCAGCCGCGCATCCCAAGTCCAATAGATGCCCCACGCCGGCTTCGCCCAGATCGGTCCGGTGATCAAAACAGTGGTGATAAACGCGAGCCCGACCTCAGCTGACGAAACGCCCAGCGAATCCCATCGGGGCTGCCGCCGCCAGACGTAAAGCAAATTCGCCACGAACGTAACCGAAAAAGCCGTCATGCCGGCCCAAGCCGCGGCAGCGTGAAAATAGAAAATGCGCTGCAGCGTGCCCATCGTGCGCTCAGTGGGCGCAATGAAAAGCGAAGCGTATGCAGCCGCGCCCATCAGCGACACGACGATCGCGGCAAAAATGGCCCGTTTCCACATAGCGCTTCATTCCTCCAAAAGATATTCGCCGAAAAGCCACAACGCGGTCAAAAACACGATGTCGAACGCCACCAGAAAACCGATGCCCTTCCACAACACATACGGCGAGCGATCGAGCAACGCTGCAGTCACCTCGGTACAAGCAATCAGGATCGGCGTGAGCATGGGCAGCAAAAGTAGTGGCAAGAGCAGCTCACGCATTCGCGCCTGCGCCGATATCGACGACAATGCCGTTCCTGCGATCGAAACTCCCAGCGATCCGAGGAAAAATACCAGCACCAGCCACTGCAACACGCTCAAGACCGGCACGCTGTACATCACCGCAAATATCGGTAACAGCAACAACTCCGTTACCATCAGGAACAACGTGTTCGCCGCCAGCTTCGCCAGGAAAATCGCGAACGGGTCCGAAACCGATAGCCGAAGCGCACTCAGTGTGTCGTTCGTCTGCTCACGCAAAAAGCACGGCTGTAGCATCAGCGAGGCCGCGAACAGAAACGCCAGCCACAACAACCCGGCCCCAAACCGTCGCGCTTCATCCGAAAGCGGGTCGAACGTAAAACTAAACAGCACCAGCACGATGATGACGAAAATGATTGTCGTCGTTAGCAGCTCGCGAGATCGGAACTCGGTCCGCAGCTCCTTGCCGAGCAGCACGCCAGAGTTGGCAAGCAGGCTCATTCGCCCGCTCCAGCCAACACCGAACTCATGCCGGCCCCGGCGCTCGTATCGCCGACTACGCTCCCTGCATCGAGCCGAATCCCCCGCGTCGCGAGTGCCGAAATTTCCGACTCGCCATGCAGACTCATAAGCAGCGTGCACCGGGCTTCGCGCATTCCGCGCAGCGTCTCGGCGAGCCAAGCAATTCCCTGCGAGTCGAGCCCAGTCGCTGGCTCGTCCAACAGCAGAACGGATGGCTCGGTCAGCAATGCGCGCGCGATCGCCACACGTTGCCGCATACCCCGCGAGAATGTCCGCACCAGCGATTTACGCCGCTCTGTCAGCGAAACCTCGGCCAGCAGCGACGCCACTCGTTCTTTCGGCCGCTCGACTCCCTGCAATCGCGCGAACAGCAACAAATTCTCTTCGGCCGTCAGTTCGTCGTAGACCATCGTGGCATGGGCTACAAATCCGGGCTGGATGCGATTTGACACCATGTCGCGCTTCTGGCCATCCGAATAGCTCACGTCGCCAGAAGTCGGCCGCACAAGCCGCGCCGCGATCCGCAGCAGCGTCGTCTTGCCCGATCCGTTGCGCCCCGCCAAAACGACGCATTCGCCGGGCGCGACCTCGAGCGACACCCGTCGCAGCGCGTACAAGCCGCCGTACCGCTTTTCTACATTTTCAAAACGAATTCCAGCTGGGGAAGTCACGCGCGGCGTCAACGGTGCGCCTCGCGCCACGCGAATTCCGCCACCGCTCAGCCCCGCACGAGATCGCGGAGCACCTTTTCCGCGCGGGCTCGCTCCTGCGCGTACTCTTCTTCCGAAATCGTGCCGGCCTGCCGGCGCAGCTCAAGGCGGAAAATCCGCTCCTTTAGCGCATCAAGACTTGAGCCGACTGCGGCATCGACATCGCCAATCGTTGGTGAGCCCGCGGCGATCTTCGACGGACTCGGCGAAGACTTTCCCTTCTTTAGCGGAGGCACTGACGTAACGGGAATTTCCACGCCCGGGACGCTCGCGATGACTGCAACAGGCTTTCGTGCCAAAAATATCGCGCCGAGCGCGAATAGTCCGAGGAATCCAACGACCAGCGGCCACTTCAACACATCGAGCCGCCCTGGAATTTGCGAGACGCTCACCTGGCCCTGGGCAGCTCCGCCCTGATCCTGTTGCCCGCCGCCATCCGAATCGCCTCCACCGCGCGCATTCTGCGGCGGTGCTGCGCCTGAAACGCTGACGGTAAAGGTGCTACCCTTCGCGAGCGCCCCGCGCCCGTAGATATTCATCCCCTGCTCTTGCCCGTTGGGTTGAAGTCCGTCACCACCGATCTGCAACGTTGGCGCACCGAGCACTAGCAACTTCGCATCGGGATAAACCGTTGGCAGTTTGATCGATGCCGCGTTCCCCGGATACGGCATCTCGTAGGAATACCGCACGCCGCTCTCGCCCGGTCGAAACGCAAACGCGATCGCATAGCGATTCTTAGTCTTGTCGATCGTGGATTGGACAACCGGCATTCCTGAGGGGCCCCACGCCGCAGCTTGCTGAAGTTCTGCGCCATCCGGCAGTGCAAATTCAAAATTTCCGTCGGCGCGAAAATACGCCTGCTTCGGGTTCGTGTTGTTCGTCACGGAATATTCTTCGCCGACGACCAGTCGCGGCCCGTTCGGCTGAAAAATTACGATGTGCGTCGGCACCGAAACCGTCTTCGCATCCTGCGTCGGATCGAAAACTTCGATTTCGACGTCGCTTCGTCCCGGCGGCACCGGCTGATGAAAATTCACGCCATGAAACACCGCGCGCACCAACATCGGGGCGGTTCCCAGCGTCGGATTGTCAAACGTGAATTGCCCTTGCGCGTCGGTCTTCGTGTTCGCGACAGGCTGCATGCCGCCCTGAAGTTGAATGAGGATCACTTCAATGTCAGCAGCCGGCTTGCTTGTCGTTCCGTTCTTGACCGAACCATGCAACGTTCCGGCCTGCGCGATGCCGACCGCGAAGACCAACACAATCAACAGCACGGTAAATCGCGCTGCAAACCGCGCTCGCGGAACCTTCAAGCGCCACGCTCCGCATCGGCGGGGCGTGCACTGCGAGGCCGTCGTATCTGCGCCTCGGTCACACGATCGATCTCCGCGAGCACGACAGCCGCTTCGTTCTCGAGCCCAGTCTTCATCGCTTCGTAGTCGCCCTCGGAATACTTGCCCGAACGGAACTCGAACCGCAAATCGCGCAGATTGTCGTAAATCGTGTCGCGCTGCTCCATCAACTGATCGAGCTTGGTTCGATGGGGTGCAAGGTCCGAAGCATCCGGCTGAATGTAGAAAACGAACAAGACAGTAGCCATCGCCAACGCTAAACAGGCACCAAGTACGGCGCCATCGGACGACGTCAGCACAAACATCACGTTAGCGAATAGGGCCGGAGCCACGATCAATCCTCAGTCTCGCGCGCGACGCGCTGGCGCGCCTGCTCGAGTTCCGCAGCCGAAATCCCCGGATGCGAGGCGCCACTCGCCGCTGCCGGTGCGAAATCGTGATGCACTCGCGAGCGCCATCGCGAAATCACAAAGATCACGACGACCGTGCCCACGACGAGGTAAATACTCGGCAGCAGCCACGCCACGAGGCTTAGCCCGCGCTTCGGTGGCTCGACATACACTTCCGAGCCGTACTGCTGCACAAACGATTGGAGGATCGCGTCGTCGCTGTCGCCTTTCAAAACCTTGTCGTCGATCTCCTTCAGTTCGGCCTTCGCCTTGCCACACGGACCCGAAAATTCACCGCCGACGTGATAGCACGTCGAAGCCGAGTCGTTGCAACCGCCGCACATGCAGCGCACTTTCTTGCCGACTTCGCGCGTGCGCTCAGACTGCTGCGCAATTGCGACTCCCGTGAGCAAAAAGAACGCGCCAAACGACGCAAGTATCATCGTGGCGAACCGCCGCGCCCGTTTATGTAATGGACTAGTCATGCCCTTCCCGTAAGGTGGCTGTACGCGACGGTGCCAATACCGTTCCGAGTTCGGTAACCGCAGCAGGCTGCATACTTCCAGCAAGCGCCAGTACCGTCCGCCGATTCGGCAACAACGCAACCAGCGTTCCCATCACGACGATCGCTCCGCCAAACCAAACCCACTTCACCAGTGGATTCAAATACGCGTGAATGACAGGCGTTTGATTCTCCGGACTCTGGCCGGCATACACAACGTAGAGGTCGTCGCGCAGTGTGGAATAAATCGCTACCATCGTTCCCGATTCTTCGTTCGTCGGGAAAAAGCGCCGCTCCGGATACAGCATCATCGTCGGTTTGTTGTTCTCGAAGACCTCGATGATCATGCGTTCTGCGGTGTAGTTCTTCTCCGGACGCGAATCTAAATTCTGCAGTAGCAGATTGTACCGGCCGATTTGCAACGTGGAACCAGGTCTCATTTCTTTCTGCACGTCTTTGTTGAACGCGGCTCCGGCCAGCCCGACGAAAATCAGCACCATGCCCATATGCACGATGTAGCCGCCGTACCGCCGCGTATTCCGCAACGTCAGATCAACTGTCGACGAAATCCACGACAGCCCCGTTCGCGCTCGCACGACGCGCGCTCCGCGGAAAAACTCCATCGCGATCGTCGCCGCCACAAACACGCACAGAATGATGCAAATTAGGGAGTAAAACTCCCTCAGCCCCAGCGCAAACACAATCGCACCGAACACCAAGCTCAAAATCAGCGGCCACAAAAAGTTTCGCTTCAAGCTTTCGGTCGAAGTCTTTCGCCATGCGAGCAGCGGGCCAAGCCCGGTGAGCGCCAACAGCAACAGCCCAATGGGAATGTTCACCTTGTTAAAGAACGGCGCCCCGACGCTAATCCGGGACCCTGACACCCACTCGGAAAACACGGGAAACAACGTGCCTGACAGAACCGCCACGCACGAGACCAGCAAGATCAAGTTGTTAAACAAGAAGCTCGACTCGCGCGAAACGATCGAATCGAGTTGATTCTCGCTTTTCAAGTAGTCGCGATTCTTGATGTACGCCGTAAGACAAACGATAAAAATCACTGCGAGAAATCCGACGAACCAATCGCCGATGCTCGATTGCGCAAATGCGTGCACCGAACTCACGATGCCACTGCGCGTCAGAGTTGTCCCCAAAATGCACAGCATGAACGTCAGGAACACGAGCCACACGTTCCAAACCTTCATCATGCCGCGCTTTTCCTGCATCATCACGGAGTGCAGAAACGCCGTTCCCGTCAGCCACGGCAACAGCGACGCATTCTCAACCGGATCCCAGCCCCAGTAGCCGCCCCAGCCGAGCACCGCATATGCCCAATGCGCGCCAAGTAAAATTCCCGCGGTCTGGAAGCACCACGCGATCATCGTCCACTTGCGCGTCAAGTGAATCCACTTTTCACCCGGATATCGCGCCAGCAAAGCGCCCAACGCAAACGCGAATGGAATCGCAAATCCCGTGTACCCCGAATACAAATTCGGCGGGTGAATGACCATCTCGGGATACTGGAGCAGCGGCGTCAGGCCATTCCCGTCGGCACGCGTGTAAATGTCCAAGGCACCGTTCGCACCAGGCGAAGCGAGCACCTTGAACGGACTCGCCACAAAGTTGTTCAGCGTCAAAAAGAAAATCTGCACGCCGGCCAGCACCACACCGACGTATGGCATCAACTCGCCGTTTTTGTTCCGGTAGGCAAACAGCGCCGAGAAAACATAAATCGCCAGCAAGAAGCTCCAGAAAAGCAGTGAGCCTTCCTGCCCTGCCCACAACGCCGAAATCTTATAGAAAGTCGAAAGATCGCGATTGCTGTGCGCAACAACGTAGGCGACCCAATAGCTATCGCTAAAGAAGAGATAAACCAGGCTGAACGTCGCAATGAAAATCAGCCCGCATGTGGCCATGCCGGCTTGCCGCGTACTCTTAACTAGGAGGGGGTGCCGCGTGCGGATCGCAAAGATACCGCCCACGAACGCATATACCGCGCAAACGAAAGCCAGCAGCAGCGCGAATGAACCGAATACATCCACTAAGAGTTGTTCTCCGTAAATCTGCTCTGATGCGCGTTACAAAATTCGCAAAGGCACGACGCACGTGCCAGCTTTACATCGAACTCTTTGTCGCTGTGTCGCTCGTCGCTCCAACTGTCTTCGCCGGAGGATCAGCAGTCGGCGCTGCTTCATACTTCGACGCGCACTTCGCTTGCACCTGCTGCGCCGTGAAACTCCCGTTGCGCTCCAAGCTACCCTCGACGAGCGCCTGCGATTTATCGATAAAAGTATCCGGCAGTGGATCGCTCCCGACATAGCTGACCGGCAACTGCTTCCCTTCGCCATCGAGCACAAAATCTACGCGTCCCTGCGATCGGCGAATACTACCAGCCTCAACAGTTCCGCCCACTCGAATCCGGTGCGCCCGGTCAGCGCCTTGGAGCGTCGAAAGCTCCGCAATCGTGTGGTAGTACGTCTTGCTTTCGCCGTAACCGAGCCACGCGAGAAAGCCCATCGACACGACGATTACCCCGATCCCGATGCCAAATTTAGCTTGTTTTTTCACTCAGTGAACCCCTGAATGAACCGCAATCGACTCGACCCAACTTCACTGAACCCGATTCTAGCATAGCACTTCACCAGTCAACTCGACCGATAGACCAGAGGACGGTCAGTACTCAGTACAGCCCCTTAGAAGTGAAGTTTTTACCGGGAGGCAGCCCTGGCGGCAACGAGTGCCTCTCGAAGCCGCGCCATGCTTTGTTTAGGCGCAACGCCGTCCAGAGCGAATGACTTCCCACTATCGGTCACCAATTCGCAGCTCAGATCCGTCTTTGTCAGTCCGGTCAACGAGGGGTCGAGCTTGCCGGATATGGAAACAACCCTCTTCGGTTGAAACGATCTCCGCAGTCGAGCCAGAAACGAGGGCATACGTGCCTTCAACAGCGCCGTCAACGCAGCTTCGTTTTTCGATTCCGGTTCCAACGGGCACTCCAGAACGTAGCCGAGTAAATATCCGCCTCGTTGAAACTCGCTCAGGATTGCTTCCTTCGTCTTTCGGTCTGGCGTGATGCCGACACCGGCCAAGAGTTGCTTCGCTTCGCCAGTGACGTCAGGTGTCTCCGCGTAAAGAAAGTCGGAGTCCGCATCCGGCGAATACGCACCGAGCAATACGGTACCGACATGCACAGGTCGATAACGCGTCATCCATTCCAGCCGCTGCAACCGCCGGGCGGTGTGCTCCGGCGAAGCTGCCTGCCCGCACCCATCGCAAAGCAAAGTGGTAGTTGTCACAGCAGAATCGTAGAGGACGGAACGACGAATCGCAAATCGGCATCGACGCAGCCGCGAGCAATTACTAGTGCTGGTAAGGAGCTTTATTTAAGGGGATTCAACGCAAATCTGGCGACAGCAGCGCCTCGGGGCGGTATGGAGGGTGGACACGTCGCACCACCGCCGCCCACACGATCGGTACTTCCCAACGATTCAAACCCGCATTGCCTGGAGAAGTTGTATGGCAACTGGCACACTTGGCGCCCAATCACCCATGCCCGACCGGGGCATCGCTCGGCAGCTTCGCCCTCAGGCACCACTTCAACTCCTGGCTTAGCTCGCTGATCTCCATTCCCGGCATAACAATGAACTTGCAGCTCAGCATCTCCCGGGGCTCGTCATCGTCCGGCAATTGACAGGTGACGCGGCAATACTGACAATCCTGATTCCAGCAAAACCGACCGTATGGGATCGTCTCCGGACTAATAAACTGAAAGCACCGCAATAGCGAATTCCGCTCCGGCACCTGGAATTTCTTGCCGTAGATCGTAATATCGACCAGTTTTTCGTAAGGCCGGAATGGCTCCGACATATGGATCCTGATCTCTCTGCGCCGCGATGCAAACGAGGCAGGGTTCGGCCCCGGCGCATGTTTGTATGATGACATCCTCAGGATAGGCCGTTCATCGTCCCGTAACCAAGGTGATGTCATGCCCGGTTGCGTATCCGCCAAGGGCCTTTTTGAGCCAATTTTCGAAGTTTTTTCGACTAAGTTTCAGTTCGGAATTTAGAGCGCGTCAGGCCGTGTCAGCTTGCGAAATCGAAGAACTGCCCCATCTTCCGAAACTTCTCATAGCGTGCGTCGAGCAGGTTTTTCATCGATTCATTCGACAGCGCCATCAATTGCCGGTCCAACACTTCATCGAGCAGTTTGGCAGCATCCTCCGGCGAAGTGTGCGCGCCGCCTTCCGGCTCATCGACAATCTCATCGACGATCCCGAGCTCCTTCAAGTCGTTCGCGGTAATCTTCAACGCGACCGCCGCGGTCTCAGCCTTCGCCGCGTCGCGCCACATGATCGCCGCGCACCCTTCAGGCGAAATCACCGAGTAAAAGCTGTTCTCTAAGATATTCACGCGATCCCCGACCGCAATCGCCAGCGCGCCGCCCGAACCGCCCTCACCGGTCACCGTCACGATGATCGGCACCGGCAGTCGGGCCAACTCGCGCAAATTCCGTGCGATCGCCTCTGCTTGCCCCCGCTCTTCCGCATCGATCCCTGGATACGCACCCTGCGTATCGATGAATGAAATCACCGGTCTCCCGAACTTCGCCGCCAACTGCATCACACGCAGCGCCTTGCGATAGCCTTCCGGCTTTGGTTGCCCGAAATTTCGCAGCACGCGCTGCTTCGTATCGCGCCCCTTCTGGTGCCCGACGACCGCGACGGGCCGACCGTGAAACTTCGCCAGGCCCGCGACGATCGCCTTGTCATCCCCGTAAGCTCGATCGCCGTGCAGCTCCATGAAATCGGTGAAGAGCAACGAAATATAGTCCAGCGTATACGGCCTCTGCGCATGTCGCGCGATCTGCGCACGTTGCCATGCCCCAAGGTGCGAATAAAACTCGTGCCGCAGCTCCGACACCTGCTGGCGAATGCGCTCCAACTCCGCTTCGGCCCCGGGACTATTCGCCATGTGCCGCAGCTCTTCGACGTCCTTCTCCAGGCGGTCGATCTCGCGCTGCCGATTGCCCGTCTCCGAAGTTGTCGCCGTCTTGTGCTTGTCTTTGTGTGCCATCAGGTCTGGGTTAGGTCAGAATTGGATCTGTTATGTCAGCCACGCGTTCAGGCAACCATGTCAATCGACTGCGGCCCGCAAGCATCACGAATCGCGCTCAGCAACTCGGCCGACACCTTCACTCGCCGCTCCGTCGCCATTTCCGCGGTCGTTCCATCGGGCCGCACAATATCAAATACCACCGGATTACGCCCGGGAAACGTCACAAATATATCCTGAAGCCGATCCACCAGATCCCCAGCCATATTTTCCAGGTTCATGCGAATCCGTACAGGCGCCGCCACCTTCGATTCACCCATGCCTTCCATCGATCGCGCTTCTTGTAGCGAGAGCCGCGTCCCGGATTCTTCTACCTGCACACGGACCTTCATCAGCAGCGGCACGCGCGGCTTGAGTGTATTCTCCAGCTTCCCGAACGCCTCTGGAAACGCCAGCAACTCCTGGATGCCCGTCATATCCTGAATCGTGAAAATCGCCCAGCGAGCGCCCTTTTTCGATCGCATCGGTCGCGTACCGACGATCAGCGCCGCAACCGTGATCTCCTTGCCGTTGCGCATCCCTTCGATCTCGCTCAGGCAAACCGACTTCATCTCGTCCAGACGCGACGCATATTTCTCTAGTGGATGCCCTGACACATAAAAGCCGAGCATGGCGTACTCACTGCCAAGCCGCTCTTCTTCACTCCAAGGCGCCGCATCGCGCATCTCAAACTCAACGTGGGTCGATTCGCCGGTTCCGCCGAAGAAAAATCCTCCTTGCCCGGATTCCTTAATCCGCGCCGCCCTCTGGATCGCCGCCACCGCATCATCGATCGACGCCACCATGCTTTCGCGCGCGCCCAGAGAATCCATCGCGCCCGACTTGATCAAGCTTTCAAACACGCGCTTATTCAGAAAGCGAACCTCAATCCGTTCGCAGAAGTCGTACAACGACTTGAATCGACCACCACTGGTCCGCGCGTCGCAAATCGCCTTGGCTGTGTTCTCGCCAACGTTCTTGATCGCGGCCAACCCAAAGCGAATCGCCTCGCCTACCGGCGTGAAATACAAATCGCTCTCGTTCACATCCGGCGGCAAAATCGAAATGCTCATGCCGCGCGCTTCGTTGATGTACTTCACCGCCTTGTCGGCGTTGCCGGTTTCCGATGTCAGCAGCGCCGCCATGAACTCGACCGGATAGTGGGTCTTCAGATAGGCCGTCTGATACGCAAGCAATGCGTATGCACAGGAGTGCGACTTGTTGAAGCCGTACCCCGCGAATTCCTCCATCAGGTTGAAAATTCCTTCAGCCTTCTTCTCCGGAATCTTGTTCCCTGCGCAGCCACCCAAGAACTTCGCGCGCTGCGCCGCCATTTCTTCTTTCTTCTTCTTCCCCATCGCGCGGCGCAAGATGTCCGCTTCGCCGAGCGAAAAGCTCGCCAGCCGGTTGGCGATCTGCATCACCTGTTCCTGATACAGGATGACGCCATACGTCTCTTCCAGAATGTCCTTGAGCTGCGGCAGGTCGTACGCGACCTTCTTCTTGCCGTGCTTCCGGTTGATGAAGTCGTCGATCATGCCGCCCTGAATCGGTCCAGGGTGATAGAGTGCGTTGAGAGCCGTCAAATCTTCGATACGTGTCGGCTGATACCGGCGCAAAATATCGCGCATGCCGTGCGATTCAAACTGGAAGATCGCGGTCGTATCGCCACGCGTAAAGAGCTTGTAAGTATCCGCGTCATCCAGCGTCAAGCTGTCGAGATCGATCTTCACTCCGCGATTCCGTTCGATCATCTGCACGGTGTCGTGCAGCACCGTCAGCGTCGTCAGTCCGAGGAAGTCCATCTTCAACAGGCCGATTCGCTCCAGCGCATTCATATCGTACTGCGTCGTGATTTCGTCTCGGTTCGTCTTGTAAACCGGCACGAGATCGGTGAGCGGCTTCGGCGAAATCACTACACCCGCAGCGTGGGTCGAAGCGTGGCGCGACAAACCCTCCAGCCGCAGCGCCACGGCCATCAGATCCTTCAGCCGCTGATCGCTGTTCACAGCCGATTGCAATTGTGGCGCTTCCTTCAGCGCATCTTCCAACTCAATGCCAAGGGTGGCTGGTACCAGCTTCGCCAGCCGATCCACTTCTCCGTACGGAATATCCATGGCGCGGCCCACATCTTTGATCGCCGCTTTCGCCGCCATCGTCCCAAACGTGATGATCTGGGCGACATTCTCGCGCCCGTACTTCTGCGTGACGTATTCAATCAACTCGCCCCGCCGCCGCATGCAGAAGTCGATATCGATATCCGGCATCGACACACGCTCGGGATTCAGGAAGCGCTCAAACAGCAGGTTGTATTGCAACGGATCGACGTCCGTAATCCGTAGCGCATAGCTCACCAGGCTGCCCGCCGCCGAACCGCGCCCCGGTCCGACCGGTACATCCTGCGTTCGCGCATAGTGAATGAAATCCCACACGATGAGGAAGTAGCCTTCATACCTCATCTGCTGAATCATCTTGATTTCTGAGGTCAGCCGCTTCTCGTATTCCGACAACGAATTGCTGAGCTGCCCCGCCGCACGGAGCCGCTCCAACCCCGGCACACGCGATGCGAATCCCTCGCGCACCACACGTTCAAAATAGCTCCCGGGAGTTTCACCTTCCGGCACCTTAAATTCCGGGAATGGATTCGGAATCCGATCGATCTTGACGTTGCAGCGCGCCGCGATGTCCACCGTCCGGCTCAGCGCATCCGGCAACTCGCGAAACACCTGCGCCATTTCGGCCGCCGACTTGAAGTAGAACTGGTCGGTCTGAAACTTCATACGGTTCGCATCGCCCATCGTTTTGCCCGTCTGAATGCAGAGCAAAACTTCCTGTGCGTGCGCGTCTTCGTGGTGCAGATAGTGGCAGTCGTTCGTCGCGATAAGCGGAATCCCGGTCTCTTTCGACAAACGCACAAGATCGCGATTCACACCCTGCTCGATGTCCAGCCCTTGGTCTTGCACCTCGAGAAAGAAATTGTTCTTGCCGAAAATATCGCGCAGCCGGTACGCGTTCTCGCGCGCTAGGTCCATCTTCTGATTCATCACCGGTTCTGTTACCGGGCCTTTTAGGCACGCGCCGAGTGCAATCAACCCTCTGCTGTGTTTGGAAAGGAGGTCGTAGTCGATGCGCGGCTTGTAGTAGAAACCCTCGAGAAATCCGGCCGATACCAGCTTGATAAGATTTTGGTATCCCTCGAGCGACTCGCACAGCAGCACAAGATGATTGCTGCCGCGGGTCCCCGGTTCTTCTTCGTTGCGGTCTGAACCGGCCGCTACCGGTGCTCCGCCGTTCGTCTTTTCCCCGCGGTCGTGGCGGCTTCCCTTCGCGACATACACTTCGCAGCCGATGATCGGTTTTACGTCACGCTTGCTCGCTTCGTTGAAAAACTTCGCTGCGGCAAACATGTTGCCGTGGTCCGTAATCGCCACCGCCGGCATTTTCTGCCGCGAAGCCTCATCCAACAGCTCGGTGGTCTCGCAAGCGCCGTCTAGAAGGCTGTAGTC
>JAFAZL010000786.1 GCA_019239815.1 Acidobacteriota bacterium | reverse complement strand
CTTTGCATTCCATCCCAGCAGGAGTCCACGTTTCTGATCGAATTGCTCGGCGTGACGGAGCAAACAATCAAAGAGACTTGTGGCTTAGCTCCAAATTGCGAATTGGAGCCTGCCGTTTAGAACGTCTCAATCCGTCGTATTTCATCGTCAAGCAAGTCATTTCCGGCGCGCCATCCCGCTTTCCAGAATCGTGTCGGAAATACGGGCTGCAAGTTGTTGGTCTGATTCGACTATCACGCGAGTTGCAGGAGTTTCGAATAACGAGTGATTCTCGAAAGAGTTGCCGTACTGTCAGAAGCTCTCTTAGGGTCGGGACAACAGGGTGCAACTACTCTCACGGCCTACGCCGGTGCGAGGAAGGTAATAGAAACGGCCCAGACCACCGACTTTGCTCGGTGTGGCCGTCTCTTGTATGCGAACGATGGCGCCAGCCGCGAGAACCGCCTCGCACTCCGTAATCTCCTCGCCGGAAAATATCTTAGCGAACGCGCCCGGCGCGATCCTGAGCGCTTGTTTGTGACTATAGCTATCCCCGTCGCGGATGTCATTCAAAGCCCCTCTTTCACCAATGAGGTGGATCGAAACGAGGTCTTCGCTCGATATCGGTACGACGTTCGTTTTCGGCGCGCCGATGAATTTTTTTTTCCAATCCACGAAGAAGTTGATTTCGAGCATTCGCGCGAACCCACCTTCATAGCCTGCGACCAGATACTGAACGAAGATGTCGTAGGAAGGACTGAAGGGCGGTCGTGCGAGCTTTCCGGTGGCCAAGGGACCGAAGTTCTGGAATTCTTTGGCGCTCTCTCGATTCAAAGCGGAGACAAAGTCTTGGACGGATACGTCACCGGGCAAATTGCGACTGACTTTGTTTATCCAGTCGTGAAATTCATATCCTCCTCCCGCAAAGAATCCAGCCGTGGCCACAAGTATTCGATCTTTTACCAATTCGACTTTGCTCGGCCGCGAACCAGAAGCTGTCGGAACTCGATTTTCGGTTAGCAGTGTTTTCGCATCGCTCCCGATGACGATGCCATGAGGTGTGACTATGGCGACGACGGTCGTCGGGAGGGCCTGCGGAGCAGAGAAGAAGGCAAGCGCGACGAGGCTGATCACCAGAAATTTACGATTTGGCAATGGTAGTACCTCGCGCCGGGGAAGTTCTGCAGGGAGGAATACTAGCACCTGATCGTAGTGAACGGTCTCGTTCTTAAGCCAGATCGTAAAGCTTAAACGCGAAGGATAGTCTTGAAATAAAGTTAAGTTACATTTGACACAATACAAATTGGTGCTAAGCTCCACACGAGTCTAGCAAATTTTGGTGCAGGGAACCGCTCCAGGCGTGCATGCGTCTGGGGCGTTCGCATTTTGGAGGCGTCGTCTAAAGTTTAGACAGGAAGTTGTCTAAAGTTTAGACGGGCCGCCGGAGGTCGTATGAGTTCAGAAACGATCGCGAGTCCAGTCGCGAAATCTCCGCGGCGCGCGGGTCGTAAGCCGAAAGATGACGGCCGCGCGGATGAACTGCGGCAGGTTCTTGTGAAGTGGAGCTACTACCCAGAAAACAGCCGTCCATCCCTTCGGGATCTAGCCGAAGCATTGAACACGAGTCACCAACTACTCTCACACTTCCTGGTTGGCATCAAGGAATGGGAGCGAAACAAAGATCTCGTAAGGTGTCGCGCGAACGCTAAGAGCAAAGGGATTCTGTTGACAGAAAAATCGGAAAGGGAATTGACATCGAAGTTGCGGCAGTTGCGTCGTCGCAGCGCACTCAGCTCGGTCAAATACGGACCCAGGCTTCGGGCTATGCAGGCTCAGTTGGCTCCAGCACTGCGCGCCAAGTGTGGGATCGAGTTCGAGCCGCCTCAGCCCATGGAAGAATGGACCAAGCCACCTGACGGAAAAGACATATGGAATCTCCTACGCTCGGAATAATTTGCCACTGCCATCATTCGCGGCAGCAACCCGATTTTCGTAAGTCCTTTGTTTTCGGAAGAGCTATTCCAGTTCCGGACTGGCAACTCTGCTAAGAGCGGTGCCGCAACTGACAACAAATGACAATGTTGGGCGCTTCCAAATGCTACCTCAAGACCTTGACAAACGTTGACGGCATGTTAGGCCCGGCAGGATTGTAAGACTCCACTGACAAACACTGACCCTGGGAGGAAAGAAAGATGCCTTCTTTTCACGCATCGATGGGGAATCTGCAGATTGCCCGTGCACGCTGGCGCCAGCCTCGCCCGTGGCGTAGCCCGGCAGAGAGCAAGATGATTCAGCACTTCGTCTATCTGTGGCTTACTTGCCGCGACCGATCGAGGCCGTCCGGTCGACAGTGGGCAAGGAAACTTTCTATTTCCCATACATGGTTGCAGGTGTTGGTCAGGGCCTTTAAAGATCCAAGCGTGCGAGCTTACTTTGAGCAAAAGCATCGCTCGTGGACGCCTCGATCTGCCGATCTCACTCGTGCGCAAGCTGACACTGAGCGAATGCGAGCCAAGGGAATGCTGCGATGTAAGTGACCACGTGCACCGAATCTAGCTCTCTAGGTGTGACGAGTAAAGTATGGGTTTTCGTAGAAAAATAAAAGGGCCGCGCTAGCACGCGGCCCGAAAGTCACGGAGGAAAATTACTGTGCATGGAAGAGAATAAGGGAATATCTCGCGGTGCGTCAACAGAAAAACACGACCCTGGGTTTGTCCAATTGCGCCGCGGCCTACTCGAACACCTAGGACAGATGTCAGGTAATGCAACCAAGCTTTATGTCTGGCTGCTAATGACAGCAGGTTGGAAAGGGCCTTTGAAAGGTCACGTCTTAGCGTCATTTGCGGACGTCGGGCGATCATTAATGTTCAGTTCGAAAACGCTTCAGCGAGCGTGTGACGAACTTGAGCATGGGCCGAGGCCATTCATCGTAGTTCAGCGCGCCGCTAATCAGTACAGCATGACCCGAATCAGAATTCTTCGATTCGACGGTGGTGACGAGAGTTTTGGTGTGGACAAATTTGACCAGAGCAAATCGGCCGCTCTGGTCGGTGGTGTAGACGCTGCTGTGGACAGTGGTGTGGACAAATTTGACCACAGCGATGTCCACAGCAGCCGATCTAAGTCGCTCGAATCACGAGATTTGCGAGCGCCTAAGAAGTCAGAAGAAGTAAAGAATAAAAGAAGTGAAGAATCGGACGCCGTACGGCGTCGGTTTGACGCCGAACTCCACCCGTCCGCTAGTAAGGATTTTTTTTCAAAACCAAAATCAAAAGCCTCCTTCGAACAAGAAGTAAAACCCACCACATCGCGGGAGGCAAAGCTCGTGGCCCGCCTGTCGTCAAAGATCCGAAGCGCTGGGGGATGTTACGCGGACTACGTCGCCCGCGAATTGAAGGCAGGCAGACCTCACCCATTTGGAACCGAAGAGCAGGAGGCTTTTGAAGCTTTAAAGTATCGACCCGAACTACAGAGTCGCGATCTCTCTGAAAATTTTGTCATCATCGCGTTGGACGTCTACGAAGAGAATCGCGGGAAACCTATCTTGGCGGGCAACTTGTGCTCGAAAGTGATCGATAGGATTCAATCCGAACGTGAGAGTAGCTTGAAGTTGTGTGGAACCGAAGATGGACACTATTGGCCGCCCGATTTCCAGCGACACCGGAATGCGTTGAGGAAGCAGGAGAGGCAGATGGAGAAAGCAGCTGAAGCGAAGGGATCGTCGAAGCTGCGACTCTCGAGGGAAGAAGCGCAAAGATGGGTAGACCAAAAGGATGCCATCTGGGTGGATGG
>JAFAZL010000777.1 GCA_019239815.1 Acidobacteriota bacterium | reverse complement strand
CCGGCCCCACACGTTAATGGAGAACCGATGAGTGACGATGCGATCCCGATGAAGCCGTTTGGCCGCCACGATGTCCATATTTCGGCACTCGGGTTCGGTGGCCATCATCTCGGCGATGCTCCAGACGTTTCCACTGCGATTCGCATGGTCCAGGAAGCCGTGGATAGCGGCATCACTTTCTTCGACAACTGCTGGGAATACCATCGCGGCAAAACAGAAGATTGGATGGGGCAGGGCCTGCAAGGGCGGCGCGACAAAGTCTTCTTGATGACCAAGGTGTGCACGCATGGTCGCGAGGCGCGGCTAGCCACCGAAATGCTGGAGCAATCGCTGCGGCGACTGCAGACCGACCATCTCGATCTCTGGCAGATTCATGGAGTTGGCTGGGACAACGATCCGGAATTATTCATCCGGCCGAACGGCGCTGCCGAGGCACTGCGCAAAGCAAAAGAACAAGGCAAGGTGCGATTCACTGGCTTCACGGGCCACAAAGATCCGGCCGTCCATTTGAAGATGATCGAAACCGGATTTCCGTTCGATGCCGTGCAGATGCCGCTCAATCCTTTCGACGCGCACTTTTTGAGCTTTGCGGAGATGATTTTGCCTGAATGCAATCGTCGCGGAATGGCGGCGCTGGGAATGAAGCCCCTCAGCGGCCATGGCGAACCGATCATCAATGGCGAATTGTCGGTGGAGGAGGCGCTGCGCTATGCGATGAGCTTGCCCGTGGCGACCACGATCACCGGGATCGACAAACTCGAGGTTCTACGACAGAACGTCAAAATCGCGCGCAGCTTCAAACCGATGACTCCCGATGAAATGAAAGCGCTTCGCGATCGCGTGAAGCAGGCCGCCGGAGACGGGCGCTACGAGATTTACAAGGTGTCGCTCCGCTTCGACAATCCTGAGGCGCGCATCGCTCACGGGTTCCCGCTCGACGAGCAAAGCGTCGAGGTGAAGGAAATGATGAAAGCGACGGAAAACACGGGATTTCCGTTTCCAGATGTTCGACAGCAACAACAATGAAGCCAGATCGGATGCGATTCATGACGAAAGATAACGGCTACACGCGGCGCACCTTCGTGAAGAAAAGCGCGGTCGGACTGACCGCTTCACTGGTAGCTCGCTCGGCATTCGGGGGTGAGGCTGATGGTGGAAGAACTCCAGGCGATGAGCCGGTTCCGCATCGGCCACTCGGGAAAACGGGCGCACAGGTTTCTGCTCTAGGCGTTGGCGGGTATCACCTCGGTTCGATCAAAGACGTGAACGAATCGAACGAACTTGTGGCGCGAGCGCTGGATGCCGGAATCAATTTCTTCGACAACTGCTGGGAATACCACGACGGGATCAGCGAAGAGCGCTTGGGATTGGCTCTCAAAGGCAAGCGCGATTCCGCGTTTCTGATGACTAAGGTCTGTACGCATGGCCGCACAAAAGACATCGCGATGAAACAGTTGGAAGAGTCGCTGCGTCGGCTCCAGACCGATCATTTGGATCTGTGGCAGATCCACGAGGTCGTTTACTACAACGATCCAGACATGATCTTCGCGCCGAACGGTGCCGCAGAAGCGTTGCTCGAAGCGAAGAAACAAGGAAAAGTTCGATTCATCGGGTTCACAGGACACAAGAATCCCGCGATTCATTTAAAGATGCTGTCGCACGATTTCCCGTTCGACACCGTGCAAATGCCTTTGAATGCGTTGGATGCCACGTTCAAGAGTTTCGAACAGATGGTTTTGCCCGAAGCCACCAAGCGTGGCATCGGAGTTTTGGGAATGAAGAGCTTTGGCGGTAGCGGGGAGATTCTTTCTCACGGTGCGTTAACGCCTGAAGATGCATTGCGTTATGCGATGAGCTTACAGGTTGCAACGACGATCAGCGGCATGGATTCACTTGGCGTTCTCGAACAGAATTTGAAAATCGCACGCGGATTCAAACCTCTGACTGCCGATGCGATGCAGACCATCCGCGAAAGCGCAAAAATGTTCGCCGCCGATGGCCGCTACGAACTATTCAAAACCTCAACGAAGTACGACGGCAAGATCGGCCGCGAACAGCATCACTACCCTCCCGTCGACAAACTTCCCGCATAGCGATCGCCCCTAAATTGTCTCAGAGTTGAGGACATCGTCGCCGTCTGTTAAGCCGGATGTCAGGGCACGGTTTGCCTTTCTACAAAACCTTCACTTCCAGGGATTGCGTCTTTGTGTTTCCCGCGCCGTCGTCAATAGTCAGCGTATAAGTCGTCGTTTTTGTTGGCTTGACGTCAACGCATCGCGCGTAGGAAGGCCATACTGGATTTGGCTGCGGTTCCAGCTTCACACTCTTGGCGTTCGCGACGCCATAGCAAAGCTGCACTGTTTCGCCGCGATGGACTGCGCCTGGATTCGCATAGAACGCTTGAATGTCGAGCGTCTTTCCGCCCATTTGATCCAGTGCCGTCCGGTCGCTTTCGCGTTGCCTCTCTTGCTTCTGCTGCGCGGCTTGTCGCTCGATCTGTCGGTTGTCGGTCCAGC
>JAFAZL010000744.1 GCA_019239815.1 Acidobacteriota bacterium | reverse complement strand
CGTCAAGGCAAGTCTGAGGAAGAGTTCCGCAACTACAAAGCGGACGCGAATCCGACCGTCACCGAATTTTACCGGCAAAATCACGCCTTTCAGACGTATGACTTCGTCTTGGAAAAGAAGGCGGAATTCGGCGGCCTGACACGCGGCAAAAAAAGCATCTGGGAGATGGCGGACTATCTGAACACGCTGGTGGATGACAGCGATCCTGACACCGACCTCACGCAGATCGAACATCTGCTGCAGACTTCAGAAGCGATTCGCAAGGACGGGCATCCGCGATGGTTTGTACTCACGGGATTCCTACATGATCTCGGCAAAGTCTTGTGCCTTTACGGCGAGCCGCAGTGGGCCGTGGTCGGCGATACGTTTCCCGTTGGTTGCGCTTACTCCAGCGAGATTGTGTTTCCGGAATTTTTTGCGGCGAATCCCGACAGCTTGAATTCGACTTACCAAACGAAGTACGGCGTATACGAGCCGAAGTGCGGGCTTTCGAAGGTGCATCTTTCGTGGGGGCACGACGAATATATTTTCGAAGTCACGCGCAAGTACATCCCCGAAGAGGGACAGTACATGCTGCGGTATCACTCGTTCTACCCAGCGCACCGGCACGGCGCATATCGCCACTTGATGAACGATCACGACGAGAAAATGTTCGATTGGGTGCGGAAGTTCAATCAGTACGATTTGTATTCGAAGGGACGCGAGCGTCCCAATCAAAAAGAGATCCTGCCCTACTATCAGGATCTGGTTGCTGAATTTTTCCCTGCAAAGATTGAGTGGTAGCGAGCTGCTGTCCGGATCGTAGTTTCAGACAGCGAATGCGGGCGACAATCCTAATTGCAGCCGCCAGTTCGTTATTGGATTTTTGCGCTCAGAATCAGCGGCATCGGGCGTTTTGACATCGCGCGTCCCCCCAGGGGGCGTGGCGCCAGCGCCCGGGAAAAATGTCCCACCCGCGAAAATTTCATCGATCGCGCGAATCAAATCCTTCGCCGCATTCGTTTTGAGGATATAGCCTGAGGCGCCCAGATCGCGCACCGCCGCGATCAGCTCTTTCGAATTGTGCATCGAGAGCACAACGATCTTCGTCGCCGTGCCTAACGCCTTCAAATCGCGGATCACTTCTAGTCCGTCTTTTTCGGGCATGCTGATGTCGAGCACCGCAAGGTCTGGATCCAGCCGCGGAATCTTTTCAACGGCCTCGTTCCCGTTCGAAGCTTCGTCGATGACGGCCCAATCCTGGCGGCTCTTTAAAATTAGGCGCACACCCTGGCGCACAACGTCGTGGTCGTCTACGACAATGATCCGCCTCGTCATTTAGCCTCCTCGGGCGCACATGGTAGCACTGCACTCAAGGTTGTTCCCGATTTTGTGGAGTGAATGCGCAATTCGCCACCCTGCTCGCGGACGCGCTCGCGCATGCTGGCCATGCCGACGCCGCTTTTGAATGGTTCGCCATTTTCGGGATTGAGTCCTTTGCCGCGATCTTCGATGGCGATGTCGATTACGCCAGCGTTGAGCGCGACGCGAATGATCGCGATCTTACTGCCGGAATGACGAAGGATGTTCGTCAGGCTCTCTTGCAGCACGCGAAACACGGTGAGTTCCACCAGGGCCGGTAGACGCGGCAAGTGACGGGGCAAACGCAAATCGACCTCGATGCCGCTGCGTTCCATAAATCCTTCGACGTACCAGGGGATTGCCGAAGCCAGTCCCATCTCTTCGAGCAGAGGCGGGTGCAGCAGGTGCGACATGGTGCGGACGTCGGCGGTGCAACGGTCCAGCACACTCAAGGCATCCCGCAACGCGATCGATTCCTCAGGATTGCTCGCCGATTGCAACGCCACATCGCACGACATCTTGATCGCGGCGAGGTATTGGCCGACGCCGTCGTGAAGCTCGCGCGCGATACGCCGCCGCTCGATGTCTTGCACGGTCATGATGCGCGATGAAATCTGTTGCAGCTCCAAGTTCGCCTTTTCGAGTTGTCGGCGACGTTCTTCTGAAACGTGCGCCGCTGAAATCATCGAATGCACCTGCGGAATCAGGCTTGGCAGAGCGATCGCCGTCACGACGGAAGCAACGGCGGTCACCAGCTTGACGTCGCCCGCGAGCCA
>JAFAZL010000518.1 GCA_019239815.1 Acidobacteriota bacterium | reverse complement strand
GATGCAAGCGATGCGATTGGTGAGCGGCGAGAGTGGCAAAGTGCGATTTGCCGCGGCGGAAGCGCCACAGCCAAAGCCGGGTGCCGGTGAAGTGGTGGTTCGCGTTCACGCCGCCGGCGTGACGGCAACGGAAGTTGTCTGGCAGCCGACGACACACACGAAAGAAGGCGGCGCTCGCACGAACGCGATTCTTTCACACGAATTTAGCGGCGTCGTTGCCGAACTCGGCTCTGCTGTGCGCGATTTCCGCGTCGGCGAGGAAATCTACGGAATGAACGACTGGTACGCCGAAGGCGCGCTGGCGGAATATTGTGTTACGCAGCCAACCAGCATCGCGCCCAAGCCCGCAAACCTCACGCATGTGGAAGCCGCATCCGTGCCGATCTCCGCACTTACAGCCTGGCAGGGCTTGTTCGACCGCGGGGAGCTTCGCCCCGAGCAACGAGTGCTCATCCACGGCGCTTCCGGCGGCGTCGGCGTATCCGCGGTTCAACTCGCGCGCGAACGCGGGGCCTACATCATCGCGACGGCCGCAGCGCGCAATCGCGACCTCGTCGAACAGCTCGGCGCCACCGAATTCATCGATTACACCACGCAGCAATTTGACGCAATCACCGGCGACATCGATCTTGTGTTTGATTGCGTCGGCGGCGACACATTCAATCGATCTTTCCGCGTCATTAAGCCTGGTGGACGCGTCATCACCATTGCCGCCAGCGAAGAAGCGGCGGCTGCTACGGACGAACGCAAGAAGAACGCATTCTTCATCGTCGAGCCAAATCAGAAGCAACTCATCGAAGTCACCAAGCTCATCGAGGCGGGAAAACTAAAAACGTTTGTCGATGCAGTCGTGCCGCTCGCCGATGCAGCCTCGGCATACGACGGTTCCCTGAAAAATCGCCAAGGGCGCGGGAAGCTCGTCGTGGACGTCGCCGACGCATAAAGTCCAGCCGGGCTCAACTAGACTTCGCCCCGAAAAAATGCGAGCATTTTAATCTGCAAAGGTAAGACATCACCCTTTCATGAGCAGCATTCCCACGAGCCCTGCTGCGCCTCGCAGCCGGGGCAACGGTATTCCCCGCGTCATCGTAGCCACCACGGCGCTGCTAACATTCATTTCTTTTTGGCGCGCCGCGGCCATCGTTCTAAACGATTTGGCGTCATCGGCTTACTACGCCGGCGGTGAAGCCGAAGGCTTCATCGGCAAGACCGCTCCCTGGTTCATCCTCGCCATCATGCTCTTCTCGTACGCCGTTCGCGCGGTATACGTCGAAAGCTGCAGCATGTTCGTCCGCGGGGGCGTTTATCGCGCGGTCAAGCAGTCGCTCGGCGGCGCGCTCGCCAAATTCAGCGTCTCCGCGCTGATGTTCGACTACATCCTGACCGGCCCGATCAGCGGCGTCGCCGCGGGCCAATATTTAGCCGGCCTCCTCAGCGAGCTTTCCGTCTACATGCACCTCAGCGGTCCATTCTCCGATCGGACGGTCGGTGGCATCTCGGCAACGTTTGCCGTGATGGTCACGGTCTACTTCTGGTGGGAAAACACCAAGGGCGTCTCCGAGTCGAGCGAAAAGGCCCTCCACATCATGAAGCTGGTCACCGTCATGGTGGTCATCCTCATCGGCTGGTGTACCTACACCGTCATTTTGCGTCACTCGTCGCTCCCGCCATTCCCGTACCCCAGTAACATTCACCTCACACCGAGCGCCCTCGGCTGGCTGGCGCACTCCAGCCTGCCGCACATGTTTGGTGTCATCGCCATCTTCATCGCGCTCGGCCACTCCGTGCTCGCCATGAGCGGCGAAGAATCGCTCGCGCAGGTTTACCGCGAAATCGAAAGCCCCAAGCTGCCCAACCTCAAAAAGGCCGGCTTAGTCATCTTCGTCTACAGCCTGGTCTTCACTTCGCTGGTTTCGTTCTTCGCGGTAATGATCATTCCCGACGACGTTCGCCAGGGCTTCCTCGAAAATCTCATCGGCGGCCTCGCGATGAACCTCGCCGGGCCATTCCTAGCCCGGCTGATCTTCCACGGCTTCGTCGTTGTTGTCGGCACGCTGATCTTGGCTGGCGCGGTCAACACCGCGATCGTCGGCTCCAACGGCGTGCTCAATCGCGTCTCCGAAGACGGCGTGCTCAGCGAGTGGTTCCGCCAGCCGCATCCGAAGTTCGGCACCAGCTATCGCATCATCAACATCGTCGTCATCCTCCAGATCGCAACCATCGTGATCAGCCGTGGCGACGTCACCTTCCTCGCCAACCTATATGCCTTCGGCGTGATCTGGAGCTTCGCGATGAACGGCCTCGCCGTTCTCGTTTTGCGCTATACGAATCCCGGCGAGCGTGAATTCCAAGTGCCGTTCAATCTGCGCATCCGCGGCGTGCAGATTCCGATCGGTTTGAGCATCATCACCCTCACGCTGTTCCTCATCGCCGTTGTAAACCTATTCACCAAGCCTGTTGCGACGATGGCCGGCGGCGCCTTCTCCATCCTGCTATACATCGTATTCACCGTCTCTGAGCGCCGTGGCCGCCATCGCGGCGTCACACACGTCGAGATGGATCAGTTCAACCTCGAGCTCGAAGGCGAGCTGAGTCCGGAGGCCGTCGGCGCGCGTCCAGGCAACATCCTCGTTCCGGTCAGCAATCACTTCAATCTGTATCACCTCGGCAATGTGCTCGATCGCCTGAAGCCTGGCCGCCGCGATGTCGTCGTTTTGCACGTGCGTTTGTTGCGCCGCAGCGGTTCCGGCGAAAACGAGCTCGAAGCCGATCAACTTTTCGGCAGCATCGAGCAGCACCTTTTCTCGCAAGCGCTGTCGATGGCGGAAAAACGCGGCAAGTCGATTCGCCTCGCCGTCGTCGCGGCCAACGATCTCTGGGATGGTATTTTGCGCGCGGCAACGTCGCTGCAATCGAGCACCATCGTCGTCGGTCATTCCGCCAAGGAAGTCACCGAAGAGCAGGCGCGGCAAATCGGTGAGGCGTGGGAAAAACTCGGCGATCAGAAGCCGCAGTTCAACCTCGAAATTCACATGCCCAACGGGGACAAGATTTACAAAGTCCTCGGCCCGCACGCGCCCAATCTCACTGCCAACGAAGTGCATTTACTGCACCGGCTATGGCTTCGTTTCAGCGAGGCGCTGGCGGGAGCAGAGCTGCACCATCACGACGTGGTCCACTTCGCTCTGGAAGAAGTGCAAAAGGAACTCGACGAAGGCGAGGAAGAAGAAGTCGTAGCCCGCCTCCGCGCCCATCTCGAAGCCAACCAAAGCAAGCGCAGCAAATCAAAGATTTGAGCGCCGAACCAGCCGCTCATCGCGGTACGCGATCTCTGGCAAAAATGAAGAAGGGGCGCGGATTTTCCGCGCCCCTTCTTGTTGTGCCCAGTTCGTCTGCGAAACGCCCTTACGCCAACTGCGTCGTGCAGTGCCCACACTTCTTCGCCGCGATCGGAATTGTCATCGCGCACTGCGGGCAATCCTTCGTCGTCGGCGGAGCCGGCGGCGCTGGCTTGTTCACCCACTTGTGGATGATCTGAATGATGATGAAGACGCAGAACGCCACGATCAGGAAATTGATGACCGTATTTAGAAATACGCCGTAGTTCAGCGTCGGTTCGCCCGCTTTTTTGGCTGCATCCAGGCTTGTAAATGGCCCCTTGGTGCCCAAATCAAGGAATAGGTCTGTGAAGTTCACTCCGTTAAGTAACCTGCCGATGGGCGGCATCAACACATCATCGACCATCGACGAAACGATTTTTCCAAAAGCGGCGCCGATGATGACGCCGACGGCCAAGTCCACTACGTTGCCCCGCATTACAAACGCTTTAAAATCCTGAGCCATGGACATAGGTCGATCTCCTTAATTTTAGTGCCGTGAGCGAAAAGCTCCGTCAACTGTGGCGCGGATTATTCACAATTCGGGTGTCGCAGTCCAGCAGGGAATTGGTCGAAACGGTGCCCATTCCACGCAGTTCTGGTACGTGCGCTTGAGTGCGTTATTTCTGTATGAACAGAATTAGCGAGGCTTGAGAATCAGACCTATGCCGACGATTCCGCGCAGTGCGAGAATCACGCCGGCTGCGACGAAGAGTTTACCAACCACCCCGAACGACGCGCGCGTAATCGCCAGCATGACGAAACCAAGCAGAACGAGCGATACTCCGCGCGTCCAGCGCTCACCGCGCTGCCAGGCGCGCGCCGGACGCGCAAACGCGTATGCGCCCCATAAGATCAGCGCGACGCTGAGAATCATCCATGTCGACGTGCGCGGATCGACGGAAATCTGATTCGTCAGTCCGAGCCATATCACCAGCACACCCAGCAGCACGAAAATCAGCTCGATCACAACGCGAATCAATTGATCAGGGCGCAGCATTCCGGCACATCTCCAATTCCAACTCATCCCCAAGAAATGGCCTTGCTAAAATTTGTAGGGGCGCAGCTTTACCCTGAGGGCTTTGCCCGAAGGGCTGCTGCGCCCCAGCTTGGCACGATTGCAACCGTTGATTCTGGAATTTTCCACCGCTGACTTATCGCGGTCGGTCAAACCGCTCACCCCTATTGCACGCGCTCGATGCGAACCTTCATCGTCACGGGCGTTTTGGGCCGGTCGCCGGAATCGCGTGGCACCTTCGAGATCTTATCGGCAACATCCTGACCTTCGACAACTTCACCGAAGATCGAATGCTTGTTATCGAGCCACGGCGTTGCCGCCACTGTCAGAAAGAATTGGCTGCCGTTTGTGCCCGGTCCTGC
>JAFAZL010000087.1 GCA_019239815.1 Acidobacteriota bacterium | reverse complement strand
GTCTTTGCCGACGGCGGTGATGATGCCGTGCGCGACGATCACCGTCCCGTTTTCGATGCGCGGGCCCGAGACGGGCACGATCGTCGCCCCGCGGATGGCGAACGTTTGCGGCTCGCCTCCCTGTGCGGCGACGCGCTGCGGAACGGCAGCGCTCAGCAATGATGCGACGGCAATCGCGACCGCAAACGACAAACTTCGACGCATGACACGGTGCATTTCCGGACTCCCTCAGTTGGGTTGCGTGGAGGACGCGGACCCGGACGCTGGTTTGGTAGACGGATGAGGCTAGTGGGAAGTTACGGGAGTGTCAAGGCGCGGCGAACGAAGCAGACGAATCGAGATTTCGAGCGTCTGCACTTCACGGAACTTTCGGCGAGGGCTTCCGTATTGCATTCCAATAGGAGCACTGGCACGCTGCTATGGGTAAGCCATAGGAAAGCCGAGGTTGCAGCGATGGGCGACAAAACGGACGTTTGGCAGGGGACGCTGGCGCTGATGGTGCTGAAAACGTTGGAGATGCTTGGGCCGCAGCACGGATATGGCATCGCGCGGCGCATCGAGCAGACCAGCGGCGATCTGCTGTCGGTGAATTACGGGACGCTGTACCCTGCGCTGCTCAAGCTGGAGCAAGAGGGCTACATCGATTCGGAATGGGGCGTCTCGGACAACAATCGGAAAGCGAAATTTTATCGGTTGACGCGCGCCGGACGAAAGCAACTGGCGCGGGAAGCGCGCGAGTGGTCGCAGGCGACGGCGATTCTGGCGCGATTTCTGGCACCGGGTGAGGAACGATCTTAGCTGGGATCGGAAGGACGGACCGGCGCGCCCGTTCAGCGGCTCGTCGAGCACGAGCGAAGTTTGGGTATGAGAGGAGTTTGGTCATGAGAGGGATTCGCGCTTGGTTTTTGCGGCTTGGGAGTTTTTTTGGGCGAAAGCGAGACGCGGAGCAGGATTTCGCTGCAGAGATGCAGAGCAATTTGCAAATGCACATTGACGAAAATCTGCGGCGTGGGATGAGTGCAGAAGAAGCGCGGCGCGAAGCGCTGATGCGGTTGGGCGGCATCGCGCAAACGGAAGAGATGGTGCGTGATCGGCGGAGTTTGCCGTGGCTGGAATCGTTCGCGCAGGATTTTCGATTTGCGACGCGAATGTTGCTGAAAAATCCCGGTTTCACGATTACGGCGGTGCTGATTCTCGCGCTTGGGATCGGGGCGAACACAGCGATGTTCAGCGTCGTGCGCGCGGTGCTTCTACGACCGCTGGCGTATTCGCAGCCGGATCGAATCGTGCGCGTCGCGACACTCTGGAAAAAATCTGGGCATCAAGGGCAGGTGTCAGCGCCGGATTTCCATGACTGGCACGATCAGAGCACCGCATTTGAACACATGGCGATGTATGCCAACTACGAAATGCCGATCTCCGTGAGCTCGGGCGCTAACGCTACCGCGGAATTTCCGATGGCGACGGCAATCGCTGCAGACTTTTTTGAGTGCTTTGGTATCGAGCCAGCGGTTGGCCGCGAGTTCACTGCGGATGAGATCAAAGTCGGCGGTGCTGGAGCAGCAATCGTCAGCTACGGGTTCGCGGTTCGCAATTTTGGCAAAGCTCAAGCTGCAATCGGTAGACCGGTCGTTGTCGACGGCAAGTCGCTCGATATCGTGGGTGTGATGCCGCTCGGATTTGGCTTCCCCGAGAAGACTGATGTTTGGCTGACAGAAGGCATCTTTGGCGAGGAGACCTCAATGCGCAGCGCCCACAACTATCGCGTCGTTGGCAGACTCAAGGAAAGTGTCGAGCTGGCACAAGCGCAGGCACAGATGACGGCGATAGGAGCGCGGCTGGAAGAAAAGTATCCGGACTCCAACAAGACGAAAAGCATCGCGGTGACGCGCCTTCGCGATTCCCTGGTCAACGACTATCGGCTTACGCTGCTGGTGATGCTGGCGGCGGTTGGAGTTGTGCTGCTGATCGCGTGCGCGAACCTGGCGAATATGTTGCTGGCTCGCGCGGTGGGGAGAACGCGAGAAATCGCGATTCGCGCGGCCATTGGCGCGGGACGCGGGCGAATTGTGCGGCAGCTTGTTACGGAGAGCGTTGCGCTCGCGCTGGTGGCTGGCGTTGTTGGAGTGATTCTGGCGTATTGGGGAGCGAAAACGCTGGTGGCGCTTGCGCCCGGCGACGTGCCGCGGCTGAACGAAACGGGAATCGACGGCGGAGTGCTGTTGTTTGCATTCGCGCTGTCACTGATTGCGAGCCTCGTGTTTGGTCTTGCGCCGGCGCTGCAGGTCTTGCGTGTTGATTTGAATTCAGCGCTGAAGCAAAGCGTTCAGCGGGCAGGCGGAGGCACGCTCGCGGATCGCATGCGTCAGGGGCTGGTTGTGGCTGAAATCGCGTTGTCGGTGATCCTCGTAGCCGGCGCAGGGTTGCTGATCAAAAGCTTGCTCGCGTTGCAGAATGTGCAGCTGGGAATCACTTCCGAACGGATCGTGATGGCTGAGACCAGTGTGCCCTCGACGGATCTTGAATCCGCGAAACGCGGCGTCCGCTTTTACTCGCAGCTTTTGACCGAACTGCGGGCCATGCCGGGAGTCCGAAAGGCCGGAGGCACGACGATGATCCCGGGGTACACCAGCTCGAATGGGTCCTACTTCATTGACCATTTGCCGACCAACTTTGAAGTGACCGCTCCGAATGCGATTTTTACCGTGGTGACGCCGGATGCGTTCGCGACGATGGGAGTTCCATTGCGTACCGGGCGCGATTTCACGGATGCAGATGCTTACGATGCGCCGTTTACCGCGATCGTCAATGATGCGTTGGCGCGACGATCGTTTCCGAATGAGGATCCCATCGGACGTCTGATCTTTTGCGGGCTCGATTCGATGAATCCGATGAAGATTGTCGGCGTCGTCGGCAACGTGCGGCAGGAAGGACCGGCGAGCGAACCGGAAGCTGAGATTTACATGCCATATTTGCAGCACCCTCAACCGGCGACGAATATGCGCGTGATTGTGAGGACGGATGCGGAATCCGGCTTGATTACCGCGGCGATGCGCGAAAAGATGCGCACGATTTCGCCCGACGTGCCTGCGAAGTTTTCGACGATGGAACAGGCGTTGTCGGAAAACATTGCGGCGCCGCGGTTCCGCACGTTGTTGCTTGGAATTTTCGCGGGGCTGGCGGTTTGTCTTGCGCTGGCTGGAGTGTACGGCGTGATGTCGTACGTCGTGGGGCAGCGCGCGAATGAGATTGGGTTGCGGATGGCGCTGGGCGCCAGCCCGGGCGAGATTTTGCGGCTCGTGTTGCGGCAGGCGCTGGTGCTCGCCGGTCTCGGTATCGTGATCGGATTCGCGGGCGCTGCCGCGGTTACGCGCTTGCTGGCGAGCATGTTGTTTGGAGTAAAGCCGACCGATCCGGCGACGTACGCCGCAGTGATCGGGATCGTGTTGGCGGCGGCGCTGCTGGCGAGCTACATTCCGGCGCGGCGGGCGATGCGGGTCGATCCGATGGTAGCACTGCGCTACGAGTAGCGGGGCCGACGCGTCGAAAGCGATCTGAAATCGGAGATCGGAAAAAACATACCAACGACGAAATTTTGCGCCCGGCAAGTAGGGGCACACCCTTCAACGCTCAGGGCATGGCAGTGCTGCGCGTAAAGGAGATTATTCCGGTTTGGGACGAATTGGGGTATACCCCCTATGTTTTCGCCAAGAGTGAATATGTCGAGTGGAATGTTGGACTTATGACTTTTGGGAAGCGCGTTCTTCCCAAAGAGTGCGCAAGGGATTTGTTTTGTGCGCATTACGCATCGTCGAGTTTCGCTTATTGTTCGACGATTACGGAGTAAGCAGATCCCAAAATGGAACGAGCGGCGGGGTTAGCGCCGCTCGCACTATTTCACGAGAGTTATATTACCATCATCATACTCCCGGAGTCAAGTACTTATTCGGACCGCAGGGCGACGATCGGATCGACTCGCGTCGCTCTGCGGGCTGGTATCGCGCAGGCGGCGAGAGCCACCACCGCGAGTACGCCCATCACGCTGGCTAACACCAGCGGATCGAGGGGGTGGACGCCGTAGATCTGAGTCGCGACAGCTTTTTGGAGGGAGATGGCTCCGATGATTCCCAGGACTAGGCCGAGGGCTACGAGTTTGAAGCCTTCGCTGAGGACGAGGCCGAGGATTGCACCGCGGGTGCTGCCTAGCGCTACGCGAATGCCCATCTCCCGTGTGCGCTGCGCCACGACGTAAGCGAGCACGCCGTAAATGCCGAGCGACGCGAGAAAAAGCGCTACGCCTCCAAACGCGTTGGCCAGGACCATCGACGTCTTACGCGACGACAGAGACAGATCGATGCGCTCGTTCATCGAATGTACATCGAACACCGCTACGTCGCGATCGATCGCCGCAACTTCGCTGCGCAGTTCGCGCACGATTGAGTTTGGATCGAGAGTGCTTTTCGCGACGAACTTGAAGCCATACGACGGCGATTGCGATATCGGAAAGTAGTAGGCGCCGAACGGTGCGCCGGAGCCGTCCATATTTTCGTAGCGCACACTTCGCGCCACGCCGACCACGGTCAGCCATTCGGTGTGCTCGTCCACTTTCATCAAGTCTTTCGGATCGCTTGGGTTATACATGCGATGGCCGATGGGATCCTGGTTCGGCCAGAAGTGCTGCGCCAGTGTCTCGTCCACGATCACCACGCGCGTCCCATTTTCATTGTCGCGATCGGCAAAAGGACGCCCACGCACCATCGAGATTCCCATGGCCTCGAAGTAACCCGGCGAAATCGAAATACTCAGCGGCGAAATCAGGGATTCTCCAGGTTTCATCTGGTAACCCTCCGCCAGGATTACGTTGTCGTTGTGGTCGTCGCCTAGCGGTACCGTTTCCGCCGATCCCGCAT
>JAFAZL010000073.1 GCA_019239815.1 Acidobacteriota bacterium | reverse complement strand
GCCAAGGAAGAGCTTCGTGCCGAGCTTGCCAGCGTTTTCATTGCTGCAGAAAAGGGCATACCGCACGACCCCGAGAATCACGCCGCCTATGTCGGATCGTGGATTCAAGCCCTGAAGCAGGATAAGAACGAAATCTTCCGCGCGGCTCACGATGCATCGAAGGCGGCCGACCTGTTGCTGTCGCTCGAACGCGATGTATCCATCGCTGACCAGGATCTTGATATTGCAGCTCCGGCGCCCGTCGCCAGCATCGCTGAGACTTCACAACTAGAGCGTGATCGTGAAGTGCTTGCGGAACAACCGGGTGAGCAACTCGCAAACGATGACCGTACGGAGAAGGCCGAAACCGTTGCCACTCGCGAGTCAACACCGAAAGCGGCACGTCACGAAGCCGAAAACGGCGTAGTGTCTGTTATGGAAAAACAGACCGGTACGGAGCGCAGGACCCAAGTCGAAAAGGAGCCAATCGAAGCAAGCGGCGCCCGGTCTCCTCAACCCTCTGCGGATCGCTACTCCGAACAATTTCAAGAAGCGATGTCTCTTACGGCACAGCTCGTCGGTGGCTCGGCCAAAACCAAACCGGCCCAACTGATCGCAGGAGTTCACCGGGGAAAAATCATTGCGGAGACCTCAGATCTGGTACTCCAGCGTGAGTCGCCGCGTTCCGTTACCGTGCATTCAAAAGATCTGTTCGACACGGCACCGAAGGTGGGCGCAAACGTAGTCGTGAACTATACGAATGGGACGCCCTCGATCCGCGAAGTCAAAGAGCGCGGACGCGCCGTGGGCGTGTCACGTTACATTCCGCCTAACGAATCGCATCGCCCTCAGAATGTCTTCACATGGCCCAGCAGCAAACTCTCTATCGAGTACCTCGCAAACCCGGCTACCTTGGCGGGTACAACTGGCGAGCGACTTTGCTGGGCCTCTTTTCATTAATCATTGTCAGCTCAATCTCCACTCAGTTCATAGCCCGTCGCTTTGACTACCAGCCAGCTCTGGGAACCCCAATTGTCCGTCGACAATCAATCAGCGTCTATCAGCCTTTCGCTTGGATGCTTTGGGGCTGGCGTAATTCGACTTCACATGACCCACGCATCAGACAACCACTGTTCGAAGGCGAAATGATCGTGTTTGCCGGTAGCTTTCTGAGCATTGCAATCTTCTATCTCGTGACGAATAGGCGCGCGCGCACGCTCTCGGAGAACGCAGAAGACCTCCACGGCTCCGCACGTTCGCAAACCGAAGACGACGTAAAGAACACAGGACTGCTCGATTCTCCGCAAGGTGTTTACGTGGGTGGTTGGCGAAGCGGGACCAATTCAGGTATCCGCTACTTACGGCACAACGGACCGGAACACGTCCTCGCGTTTGCCCCAACTCGCTCAGGTAAGGGCGTTGGGCTCGTCATACCTACGCTGCTTGCGTGGAGTGAGTGGGCGATTGTTTACGACATCAAGGGCGAGAACTGGGCCAGAACCGCAGGCTTCCGTCATAAGTCTGGCCACCTCTGCTTTAAGTTCTCGCCTGTTGAGCAGAACGCGAGTTCTCGTTTTAACCCGCTCGCCGAAATCCGGCTGTTCACGCCACGCGACGTGAGTGATGCGCAGAACATTGCCAACATGATTGTGCGTACCGGTGAAGACAGCCCGCAGGAACGCTACTGGCAGGATGCGGCGGCCTCTATTACGACCGGCATGATTCTGCACGTCTGCTATGAAGCGGCGCTTCATGGTCGAATTGCATGTCCAGCGGACCTAGCGCACACGTTCACCATCCCTGGCCAGTCGTTTCGCGACACGCTGGGTGAAATCCTCAACTTTGAGCACGACCCAAATCTCAAGCACAACTGGTACACGTCTCATGGTGAACGGGCCGCTACTCATCCCGTGGTCCGGGAGAAGGCTCAGGAGATGCTCGACACAAGGAAGATAAGGATTTCGGCGGTGTTTTGTCGACCGCTAAGACGGCGCTCACTTTATACAGCGATCCGCTCGTCGCACAAAATACATCCGCCAGCGACTTCGCGATCGACGATCTGGTGAATCACGACCGACCAGTTTCCTTGTACCTCGTCGTACCGCCGAGTGACAAAATCCGCCTGCGCCCGCTGATCCGCCTGATGTTCACGATGGTGGTCAACCGGTTGACTGAACGCATGGTGTTTGAGGGAGCCGAGCAGAAAAAGAATCGACACCGGCTTCTGCTCCTCATCGATGAATTCCCAAGCCTCAACCGCATGGAGGTGTTTGCCGATGCACTCTCGTACATGGCTGGTTATGGCCTGAAGGCATACCTGATTACCCAAGACATCCGGCAGATCGTGGATGCCTACGGAAACAACGAGAGCATCGTTTCGAACTGCCACGTGCGCATCGCGTTTGCACCAAACCAGTACGAGACGGCTGAACTGCTGAGCAAAATGACAGGCGTAACAACCGGGCCGAAGGCAAGTTACAACTTCAGCGGATCTCGATTTTCGCCGGTCATGCAGCACGTCAACGCCAGCGTGGACCATATCGAAAGGCCTTTGATGACGCCTGACGAGGTTTCCCGCCTTGCACCCGCACGGAAGGAAGGCCAGGGCCTCGCAGAGCGAATTGTGGCTCCGGGCCAGATGCTGATCTTCGTTAGCGGGCACTTCCCGATACTCGGTACGCAAATGCTCTACTTCCTTGATCCGGTCTTGTGCGCGCGAGCAGAGCTTGCGCCTCCGCTCGAGTTCTACCAGATCGAGGCCGGCTCCGTGATCCCGCAGAAGGGGATCACGAAAACCCGGAATCGGATAAGCCAGGCGGAGGCGACTCCCATCGAAACCGCGTTAACAGATTGCGAAAAAGGTTTCGTTGAGGAAGTACAACTCGGAATGTTTGGAGATTAATATCGATGCAACACAATCGATTTCAAGTTGCCGGGTATCTCGCTGCTAAGCCGGAACTCCGCTATTTGCCGTCCGGAACCAAAGTGGCAAACGTTCGTCTCGGCGAGAGCTACCGGTTTACGAGCAAGGATCAGAAAGTCGAGACTCACACGAATTGGCACCGGCTCACGTTTTATAACGAGCTCGCCGAGCTTGCGCTCTCATTCGAGAAGGGCGACAACCTATTCGCTGAGGGCAGCTTGCAACAGCGGCAGTTCACGCCGGCAGATGGTAGCAAGAGGACCGTCTCCGAGATTGTCGTCAAGAGCTGTCATTTGATTGCTGCTTCGAGGAATGGGTACGGAGACGTTCCACAGCAATCTGCAGAGTCGCCGAACGAGGAGAGGAGCAACAGCAATGAAGTCTTCGATCAGAACTGGCCTTTGTAAGCGAATACTGACAACCGACTGGCGGCGGGTCGGGCGCGGTGTTGTAGTCGGGTCGGGCTTGCTATTCGGGTTTTTCGTGGTTCTCGGGTTGGCCGGCGTGCGGATGAACACCACGCCTTCGCTTCCCGTCGGGATCTACCTCGAGACCGGTCCGGAGTCGCCGTTGATCGAGTTTTGCCCGAGCGGTGAGTCGGCCGCGATTGCATCTCGCCGCGGCTACCGCACATCAGGCGACTGTCCTGATGGAGCTTCGGCGCTCTTGAAACCGATTGTCGCGAAGGCCGGCGACGCAGTCGAACTGACAGCGGAAGGAATTTACGTCAACAACCAGCTCGTTC
>JAFAZL010000879.1 GCA_019239815.1 Acidobacteriota bacterium | reverse complement strand
TCAACTTGCCCCGTACAAGCGCCACCGCTTCGTCCTGCGGTCCCTGCCCCTTGAATCCGTATATCGTGAATCGGCCATTACGCGTAGGTAGGTCGGCCTGCGCCACATTCTGCAGCGGGTCTCGACCGTTTCGGGAATGCTCTTTCGACTTAGTCAAAGTTTTCCTTCGTGAGCTTCGCGCCACTGGCAACCACGAGTTTAGCAGTACCGACATCGACTTTCCCTATCCGTTCCTCGCTTAAGCTTCAATGCAATGCGGATTCCATTCGATGCGCCAACGCCGTTTCCGTTGCGGCGTCTTGCGAGGGTTTACAACGCGCATCGGATTGGCTAGCGTTAATTTCCAGCAATGATCGACCCACCGATTTCATCGCGTGATTTGCTCTTCACGCTCCTGCTGAAGGTTGGTGTCGCGGCGTCCTTCGCGGCGCTGCTCGCCCGCTGGAACACGTTTCGCCGAGTTTTGTTCACCGAAGAGCGCGACCCCGATCAAAAGCTAAAGCTGATGCTCTTTATGACGCCACCGCTGATCGTCGGTGTGGCGCTCCGCCTGGTCGGCCTCCCTTACCGGTTCGCGGACCTGTCCCTCGAAGGCGCATTCCTGATGGGCTTGCTCGGCGGGCGCGTTGTCGGGCCGATTGGCGGAGCCATCATCACAATCCCGGCGCTCATGGCGCACGAGTGGCTGGGTATGCCCGCAGCAGCGACCGCCGGCCTCCTCGGCGGCTTGATTCGTCAGATTATTCCGACTAAGGAAGACCTCTGGAACTTTGGCCCGTTCACATTTTTGAATATCCCACGTGACTTGGTCCGTCTGGCGCGGCGCGTGAAAACTTCGTGGGAGTTGTTGCCATTGCTGGCGTGCGTCGGCCTCGAACTCGGCCGCGTCGCGCTGGTCTTGGCGACGACGCCCAAGTGGCTATTCGCCATCGACCCGCACTGGAACTGGTGGCTAATCCTGTCAGTACTGGCGACCGTGATGGCGGTCGCCGTCCCGCTGAAAATCTGGAACAACACACGTATCGAGATGAATCTCGAGCGCCACCAACAATTGCTGTTGAAAGCGCGAATGGACGCGCTCGCTAGCCAGATCAATCCACATTTTTTATTCAATACCCTCAACACGGTGTCGTCGTTGATTCGCGTCGATCCCGACCTGGCCCGCGGCGTCGTGCTCAAGCTCAGCAACATCCTGCGTCGCCTCTTGCGCAAACACGAAACGTTCGTCTCGCTCAAGGAAGAATTGAGCTTCATCGACGATTATCTCGACATCGAAGTAGCACGCTTCGGCCCTGACAATCTCGAGTTTGTGCGCGATGTGGACGATGCCGCACTCGAGGTGTTCATCCCGAGCATGTTGCTCCAGCCAATTGTCGAAAACTGCTTGAAGCACGGCTTGGCCTCAAAGCTGGAGGGTGGCCGGATACAGCTGCGCACCACGAACACCGATGGCCGCCTGCACATCGAAATCGAAGACAACGGCGCCGGCATCTCCGAGGAGAAGATGCCTCATGTTTACGTGGAGGGCATAGGGCTGAGCAATGTCCGCGAACGGCTGCGCGTCTTGTACGGGACCGATTTCCGGCTCGAAATTCAAAGTCGTCCCGGTGAGGGGACACT
The DNA here is from genome assembly GCA_019239815.1 of Acidobacteriota bacterium. The sequence goes on along the minus strand of JAFAZL010000879.1, from coordinate 7,915 downwards.
CATTCGGATCAATATCCCCGAACTCGTCTCGACCATGCAGACGGTCGGCTAGAAATGGAAATTGGAAATAGAAAATAGAGATTGGTATTCGTGGTCAAAGTTCGCAGTTGGAAATCCGTGTAATGCGATCGGCTCTCAGCATTATGTTGTTCGTCGCCGCATGCTTTTTGCTCGTAGCGTCGGCGGGCGCGCGGAACGACGTCTTTGTGTCCATGGCGAACATATCGTTCCGAATTTCTAGCGAGGAAAAGAACTATGGAGTGGACGACGTTGTTCGGCTGAACTATCGGATCACGAATATCAGCAAAACGGCGTTGTATGTCCCGCGGGAGTGGGAAGCGACTTGTCCGCCCGTCCCGCACATCTTTGTGTGGTTTCTAGACAGTTCCGGCAACCACCTCAGCGCCGGGTATCTGGGCGATTGCTTTCGGAATAATCAGACGATCCAAGAACGTATGACCAAGGAGGCCGTGCTGCTTAAGCCCGGCGAATCCACTGCTGGGACGCTGCGGCTGGACCCGAAGGTGTTTCATCTCACCGCGGGAAGATATCGAGTCGAGGCGTCGTTGACCGGCTGGCGTCCGGAAAAGTTCAGCGGGGAAGAGCTCGCGGAGCTTGAGAAAATGCGATACCCCTTCATAACAGGCGAGGTGCCGGCTTCGCTGACGGTGATACTCACCGGCGACCTGCCCGATCACCCGACTGATCATCCACTGTAAGCGGACGAACCGTAGCGTGGCGATTCGAACCCGGGATGCGGCGATTCGAACTACGAATTGATGCGGACCAGGGTGTAGCCGTCGTAGCCCTTGGCCCCAACCGTTTGGATCGCGGTGGCCGTCACCCGCGGCTCTGCGGCGATGAGTTCGTGCATGCGGCGTGTGCCTTCGAGGTCGGGATCGGTATTCTGCAGGTCGGCGATGGTGCCGTCGCGGACGACGTTGTCCACCAAGATCACCGAGCCGGGGCGGGACAATTTCAGCGCCCACTCGAAGTAGCCCGGATTATTTCTCTTATCCGCATCGACGAAAATGAAGTCAAACGGGCCGCGCTTTTCGGCGGCGAGCAATGGCAGTGTGTCGAGCGCAGGTCCGACTCGGATCTCGACTTTGTGCGATACGCCGGCGCGGGCGATGTTCGCTTTGGCCACTTCTGCATGCTTCGGGCTGAATTCGAGTGTGACCAGTCGCCCGTCGTCAGGCAGGGCTCGGGCAAGCCAGATCGTGCTGTAGCCGCCCAGCGTGCCGATTTCGAGGATCTTCTTCGGATTCTGCATTTGCGCCAGCAGGAGTAGCTGCTTGCCTTGCAGAGGTGAGACCGCGATGGCGGGCAGGCCCGCGGCTGCGCTGTCGGCTTGAGCTTGTTCGAGTTCCTTGTCAGGGGACAGCAACAACTTACTGAAGTAGTCGTCTACGGCGGTCCAGGTCTTGTCGGTCATCGGCCTAAGTTTCCTATCAGATTTGCGCTCTAGCGCTCGAATGCAGTCTACACCGGAGGTAAGAAAAGGCACTTGACAAGACGCCTATGATTCCTGTAATTTCTGTACAGACAGAAATAACAGAAGTGACCGGTTATACGGTAGGAGCGGGTAGAGCGCCTGCCGTTGCTTCGATCGAGATTTGGGCTGGATTTTGCCTGCGTACCAAGACAAGGAGAGGTGATGACGGAAGGGAACAAATTCACGCTGACACCGGTGGCGCAGAAATTCATTTTGCACTGGGGTGAGATGGGCACGCGGTGGGGCATCAATCGCACTGTCGCGCAGGTGCATGCACTCCTGTTCTTGTCTCCGCATCCGTTGCCGGCCGATGAGATCGCCAAGACCCTTGCCGTCGCTCGCTCGAATATCAGCACCAGCCTGCGCGAATTGCAGGGATGGGGGATCGCTCGTGTCGTGCATGTGCTCGGTGATCGCCGCGATCATTTCGACTGCACGAAAGACGTCTACGAAATTTTTCGCATCGTGTCCGAAGAGCGAAAGCGTCGCGAAATCGACCCAACCCTGAGGGTCATCAGCGAGTGTGTCTCAGAGCTCAAAGGCAATCCGCAGGGCGACGTCTATACGCGCGAGCGCCTCGAAAGCATGCTCGAATTTCTAACGGGAATGACCGGACTCTTTGAAGAAGTCGTGCGGATGCCGACCGGCGCGCTGAAAGGCGCAATGAAACTGCGTGGCAAGGTCGTGACATTGCTGGGGCAGAAGAAAGCTGCGAACGGCTAATGTCCAGCATGTGGTGAGGTTGTCGGGAAGATTCGTTGGCGAGGTGGAAGCGCTCATGATTTCTCTGACCTCGGAATTTACAGACGCAAAAGGACGGCACGCACGCGGATGGTTCTTCTTCGATGCCGAGTGCGGCTTCTGCACTCGAATCGCGCGGTGGGCCGCGCCAATCCTCGCTCGTCGCGAAATCGGCGTCGCTCCGTTGCAAGACCCGCGGGTCCGAGCTTTGCTTGGCCTATCGCAAGCAGAATTGATGCGCGAGATGCGCGTCGTCATGGCCGACGGCACGCACAACGGCGGAGCCGACGCCGCCGTCGCGCTGGCGCGAGAGATCTGGTGGGCGCGCCCGCTCGTGTGGCTCTCTCGAATTCCCGGAGTGATGCACTTCATGCGATCGGGATACCAACGCATCGCCGAGCGTCGACATTGCGCAGCCACGCGTTGTGAGGCGAAGCACTCTTCGATTTCCACGTAGTTCGTTCGTAGTCGTAGTTCTCCGAGTCGTTGTCCCAAGGGCCTGACTGAAAATCGGGAGGTACCCGTGCGCTTCACCGATTTGTGGCGTTGGCGTGGACGTGTAGACAGAAAGACCTATGCAGTTGTCGGCTTCGTGGCCTTCGTGATCAAGCACGTCATCGATTGGCGAATCACACTCTACTTGCTGCACGACCATTCCGGGCTGATCTTCAACTATTGGTCACCACTCGGAGCTTCGGTGCGATTATCACGTTTGTCCTCCTATCAGTCGACATATCTCGCGACGCTTCTTATCGTCGCGCTCCCGTTCATTTGGCTGGGGCTCGCGATGACCGTAAAAAGATTGCGCGATGCGGGTTGGCCGGTTTGGCTCACCGCGATTTTCTTCGTGCCTGTCGCGAACGTGTTGTTCATTCTCGTGCTGTGCGCCGTCTCGTCGAGTGTCGAATCTGCATCGCCGAGAAGAGACGTTGCTCCCTGGCCGAAAACAGCTGGGCTCGGCAAATTAATCCCAGACAACAAAATCGGATCTGCGCTGTTTGCGATCCTGGTGTCAGCGATCCTTGGTCTAGTCGCCTTTATCGGGGAAACGACGTTGCTCGGGACGTACGGCTGGGGATTGTTCGTCGCGCTGCCATTCTGCCTCGGACTGTTTTCGGTCCTTTCCTACAGCTACCACCGGCCACGAGAATTTGGAGAATCGATGGCGGTAGCCCTGTTACCGATCGGGCTGATTGGCGCGATCTCGCTAATCGTCGCGTTGGAAGGTCTAATCTGCATCCTCATGGCGGCGCCGATCGCGGTGATTCTGGCCGCGCTCGGAGGAATGCTCGGCTACTCAATGCAAGCGTCATACTGGATGAGGCACGGCACGTCCTCCGCGATGTGTGCGATCGTGCTCGTGCTGCCGATGATTTTCGGCGCCGAGCATGCCGCAAAGCTCGAAACTCCGAGATTTGTGGTGCGGACCTCCATCGAGATCAATGCGCCGCCCGAGACGGTTTGGAAGCAGGTCGTCGCGTTTTCGGAGATTGCGCCGCCAACGGAACTCTTGTTTCGAGCGGGCGTCGCGTATCCAGTGCGCGCGGAGATCACCGGGCACGGACCTGGCGCCGTGCGCCACTGTGTATTCTCGACCGGGCCGTTTGTCGAGCCGATCGAAGTCTGGGACGAACCGAAGCTCTTAAGCTTTGGCGTGACTTCAACGCCATCTCCGATGAATGAATTAACTCCTTACGGCCACATCGAGCCGAAACATCTCCACGGGTACTTTGTGTCAGAACATGGTCAGTTCGCCCTGATGGAACTACCTGGAGGGAGGACCCGCCTCGAAGGCGCAACTTCGTATCGCAACACCATCTGGCCGGGCCAGTATTGGCGCCTCTGGTCGGACTACATCATCCACCGCATTCATACTCGCGTGCTGGAGCATATCAAGATGGAAGCAGAAGCAGGAAAGCCTTTATCCCCAGCCGTGAGCTAAGTTCTAGGCCGATGCGGCCCGGGTTTCGGCTAGGACGCGCTGATAGTAGCGCTCGTACTGCGGGATGACATCGTTCGCACAGAATCGCGACTTGGCATTTTTGCGTGCGAGCTGACCCATCTCGCGCCCGCGATCGGCCCGCGAGAGAATGTCGAGCGCATATTGCCCGGCGGCCTTGACGTCGCCAGGCTCCACCAAATATCCATCCACTCCGTGCGTTACAACCTCAGGGATTCCGCCAACATTGGTCGCAACAACCGGTACTTCGCAAGCCATCGCTTCGAGCGCTGCTAACCCAAACGACTCGAGCTGCGAGGGAAGCAGAAATAGGTCAGCTGAGCCGAGCTTTTCATACACGGCGTTTTGTTTCCCGAGAAAAAAGACGTCCTTCTGCAGCCGTTTCTTCCGCACAAGATATTCCGCGGCGCCGCGGTCCGGCCCGTCGCCAATCAGCACAAGTTTCGCCGGCATTTTCGCGCGAACGATGGCGAAAATTTCGACGGCATCAGTAATCCTCTTCACCGGGCGAAAATTCGACAAATGCATGATGATCGGCTCGCCGTTAGGCGCCCACTGCGCCCGCTGCGCTTCATTCGGAACGCGCGTGTAGAGATCGCAATTTACAAAATTCGGAATGACCTCAATCGGCCGTTTGATGTCGAACTCTTTCAGCGTCTGTTGCAGGAGATATTGCGAAATCGCCGTAACGCCATCGCTCTTCTCGATTGAAAACTTGGTGATCGGCAGGTAGCTCCGGTTGCTCCCGACCAGCGTGATGTCCGTCCCGTGCAGCGTCGTAACAAACGGAAGCCGGCGTGGCTCAGCCATCGAGCGCGCCAGCATCGCGCTGACCGAATGCGGAATCGCATAGTGAACGTGAAGCACGTCGAGCGCTTCCATCTCAAACACTTCGAGCATTTTAGTCGCCAGCGCCAGCGTGTATGGCGGGTGATCGAACAGAGGATAAGACGCGACCTCGACTTCGTGAAAATGAATGTGCGGGTCGGCCGTATTCATCCGGATCGGCGGGGCATAGCTGATGAAATGGATATCGTGCCCGCGCGCCGCGAGCTCCTGGCCAAGTTCCGTGGCGACGACTCCGGATCCGCCATAAGTGGGATAGCAGGTTATGCCGATGCGCATAGAATAGGTTCCGTCATCCTACACTCTTCGAGTGCTACAACTGTTATCGCTGTGTAACGGCGCCCCACGAGCCGCGAGCATGGGACTCAACCTGGCGCGACGCTCGACGGTGCGTTCTTCTGGCTCGATTAGACGCGGAAAAGGAGAAAAACGTGACACGACCCACCAACGCGCGGCGCAACCGTAGGAGGGGCTCACCCGAGATGGCGGCAGTTGCCCGAAGCGCCTTGCGCCAGAGTCACGCCATCCAATTCCTCGGATTTTCGCTCGAGACAATCGATACGGGCTGGGCGGTGCTGCGGTTGAAGGCGGAAACGCGTCACAAGCAGATCCATGGCGTGGTTCATGGCGGCATTCTGGCGGCCCTGGCCGACACGGTGGGCGCGATGGCCTCATACACCGTAGTACCGAAGGGCACCGCGATCGCCACAATCGAGATGAAGATCAATTATCTGGAGCCGGTCCAGGTCGGGCGAGTCCGAGCCGAAGCGCGCGTTCTAAGAGCAGGGCGAAATTTCGTGGTAACGGAGTGCGAGGTTTTCAGTCCGACCGGGAAACTGGCGGCCAAAGCACTGATCACATACGGAGCAGCAGGCGGGCATTCGATGGAGACTGGAGCAACGAGAGCGGGGAACAGTCAGCCCTGAGAGATTTTATCGGACACTCAATCGGCGACTTCGACGCTAAGACGCAACAACGCGGCGCACCGAGCGAAGTAAACCTACTCTTCAGATCCCTCTTCGCCGTCTTTGTGGACATACTTGATCACACGCTTGAAGACCAGCAGATTAGGCTCGCCCTGGCGGGTGAGCTTGATGCAATCGCGGTCGTACCACTCTACGGTGCCGCGCAAGACTTCGCCGCTGTCGAGCACGATCGCCATCGGCGTGCGCGCCTGCATCTGCTTTACCCAATAGAAATTTTCGGCGTGCGTGAGTTCCGGCGGGGCAGGTTTTTTACTCGGCGCAGGCCCGTTGCTATTGTTGTTGCCGTGCTGTCTGGGAGGCAATTGTTCCTTCATGTCCGCAAATCCAGGGCGGAACATCCTGCGGTTCACCATGACTGCTCCTTAAAGGTGGGGGTTGTATCTGTTCCGTATGATGCATGCGCCCCGAACCGGGTTACAGTTCACAAAAGAATCTTGCAAACGTTCCGATTAGCCTTCGAAAACAGTCGATATCATCGATGGGAACCAACTTCGCGTTGTGAATTTGGCGCCAATGAGGCGGCCAACGCGTCGAGACCGAGCTGTCGATTCAGGTTGCGGCGCGAGCCCAGATGCAGCTCGTCAAAGCCGGCAATAGCGCGCATCACCCAATCGACATCAATTCCTCTGGAAAGAGCTTCCAGTTCCTTTGCAAGATGCGGATTTCGCAGCTGGGGCTGCTTGGCGTGAGCTGCGAGCTCCAATAAATCCGTCAAAAGGCCGTAAAAAATGAGCAATTGATCGTCGAAAGACGATTCGCGGTCTTTTGCGAGCGCAGCCGTGTCCGCAAAGAGTTGTGTAAAACCTTCACCCTTCGCGGAACGTTCCAGAATGCGTAGAGCATCGCTTCGCCGCTGTACCGCCTGGTCGACGTCCATTTCCATCGCCAGGCCGGGACTGCCTTCGGATAGCTGCGCAGCCAAACGCCGTTCGGCCGGCTTGCGGTCGGTTTTCTCTTCAATAATTTTTTCAACTTCTACGGTCGCGAGCGGCGCGAAGTGAAATTGTAAGCACCGCGACACGATCGTCGGCAAGAGCATGTTCGGGGACGGCGCCGTCAGAATCAACGTGGCTGACCCCGGTGGCTCTTCCAGAATCTTCAAGAACGCGTTAGCCACCTCGCCGCGCATGGTTTCGGCACTGTCAACGATGAAGACACGCCGCTTGCCCATCGGCTGGAAGTAGGCCGCGCGTTGCACCGCGCGCATCTGGCCGATGCGCAGGAGCGGCCGCACGACTGGCGTCTTGAGGCGCACCGGATCGGGCACGAGCGCCCAGACGTCGGGATGCGATTGCAGGATAAGCGGAACCCGTTCGACGGTCGCCGCGTCAGCGCTTTCGCCGCGCTCTGTGAGCCCCTGCTCGAGAAGCCTTTGCGGATCGGCCAGGGGCGCGATGCGGCGACAGGTATCGCACTCGCCGCAAAAATCGTCTTTGAGCCGCTCGCAGTTGCTAGCCTGCGCGAACATCCGTGCCAGTGTGAATTTGCCGACTCCGCGCGGTCCGGTAAAGAGCAGCGCATGCGGAACGCGCTCGGCATGCATCGCTCCACGCAAAGCCGCGACGATGCGCTCGTTGCCCATGAAGTCGGCGAAGCCCATACTCAGCGGCGGTCCTTCGCCGTCGCAGCACTCGCAGTGCTGACAGCCAGCGTCGCTTCGACCAGTTCAAGCAACTCGGCGCTTATCGCCTCCGGAGTCCGCATCGCATTTGTCGCTCGATCGACGCACTCGATCGTCGTCCAGTGCGGTCGTTTCGCAAGCTGGTCGTACATTTCCGCCGCATCTTGCAAATGCCTCAGGCTGCTCTCCTGAATATCTTGCTTGGCAGTCGTGTAACTGCGCGCCGCCTTTTGCGAAACGAGGGCTTGCGCCTGCGCCGGATC